>NZ_JBEZZB010000072.1:0-49611 GCF_040638955.1 Actinoplanes sp. NPDC024001 | reverse complement strand
TCAACCTTCCGCCGCCGCTGCCTTCAACGATCCCGTGACTCCCACTACCGCAAACGACTCAGCACGCTCGGAAGCTACGAACCGCCGTAGCAGTATTAGGGCGGAGAGGATGTCAACTGCTGTCCTACTACGTCCCGCAGGCCGTCAAAACCCACCGGGCGCCCCGCCTCCGGCCACAACTGCAACTGTACGAACCGATCACCGCCGCGCTCGGCCTGATCGTCATCGCCCCGCGTATGCGCTGCTCCTGGGACAAATCCCTGACCTTCTATCCGTAGGCAGCGCCGCAATCAGATGAGCTCAAGGCCTTGAAGGCTACGACCAGCCGGGACGTGTCGCGTTCAGCAATGACCGCCGGTGACCGATAGGACCAAATGACAGTACCGATTGAAGGTTGAGGCGATGCGGGCTATTCACGTGCGGGCCACCGCGGCCATTGCCGAGGTGCTGCGTGACCGGATGGTCACGCCGCTTTTTCAGCCGATCGTCGACCTGTCCAGCGGGCTCGTGGTGGGGCTGGAGGCACTCGCCCGCGGACCGGCCGGCACCGAGCTGGAGTTTCCGGACCGGCTGTTCGCCGCCGCTCATGAGGCCGGACTGCTCGCCGAGCTGGACATGCTGTGCTTTGAACGGGCGTTGGAATGCGCGGTCGTCGCCTCCGCACCGCCGCCGCTGCTGTTCATCAATGCCGAACCGGCCGTGCTGGACCAGCCGGTGTCATCGCGCGTCATCGAGATGGTGGGCAACGGACTGCCGTTTCGCTACATCCTCGAGTACACCGAACGGGCGCTTCCCACCTCGCCGGGAGTTCTCGTGCACCTTGCCGGCATCGTCCACGAGTTCGGTAATGGCATCGCCCTGGACGACGTCGGGGTCGACCCGATGTCGCTGGCGTTCCTACCGGTGCTGGAGCCGGAGGTGATCAAGCTGGACATGAGCCTACTGCGCGATCCAGACACCGAGCACACCCGGTCGGTGTGCACGGCGGTCGCGGCGGAGGCCCGGCGTACCGGGGCGGTGGTCCTGGCCGAGGGCGTGGAGACCGAGGACGACCTGGTCACCGCCCGCCGATTGGGGGCGCGGTGGGGGCAGGGCTGGTTGTTCGGCCGGCCGGCGCCGATGGGGCAGGTGACGCACCGGTTCGACCCGGCCGCGGCGGCCCAGGTGCCGCCGCCACGTCCGGGTTTTCACCAGGCCCGGGGCACCCCGTTTCAGGTGGCGTCGGGTCACGGTCGGGTCGTCAGCGGGTCGGCGACCCAGATGACGGCAGCCCTGGCCCGACTGCGGAACCTGGTTGCCGCCGGCTCTCACGCAGTGATCGTGATGTCGGCCGATGAGACGGATGCGCCGGCGTTCACAAGGTTGCTGGCCGACGCATCCGCCCACACCCGCTCGGTGATCATGCTCGACGATCCGGTGCCGGGCGAATCCGCCGTCGCCGTCATCGATCCCGCGTACGGCAGCGCCGCTTTATGTGTCGAGTCCGCCTCGGGACGCCTGGTGTTCCTGGATCGCCTGCCCGCTGTCGCCGACGTGGCCCGCGTGCTGCTCAGCCGCCTCGGCCCCGGCCGCCTCGCCGACGGGGTCGATCGTCCTGACGCTCGGCGTCCGCAACTTCCACCGGACCTCGCGTTCTGATGGCTCGCCGCCCCGCAGAACACAACTTCCACGTCGACCGCATCTGAACCATCGATCCCGCGCCGCCGGTCGACTGTTGGCCGTACAACCACTCCGGGACGGGCGGCTCACCGGAAAGAGGCCCGGCCTCGCTGACCACGCCGGTCCGGCGGCGGAGTTGCACGGCTTGGTTGCCTCTCGGTAGCGGAGCCCGCCGAGTTCATCACCCTGCCGGGTGTACCGAGGAGAGGGGATGCGAACGTCCGCCGGGCCGGTGGCCGAAGGTGGGAGCGGACGTATCGAGCGTTGCCGGGGCGGACGGCGCTGTTCGCGGTGGCCTCATCACAGTCACGACCAACAGCTTTCCTGCCGCGTGGCGCAGGACGGTGAGCACGCTCATCCACTGTTCTTGAGGAAGGGGCCGAGGAGCTCTCCGGCTCGGTTGCGGATGCCCTCAGGGTCGCCGCCCGCTTCGATGAGGCTGGAGGCGCTGTAGACGATCGCGTTGATCATTTCGGCGGTGGTGGCCGGGTCGGGCAGGTCCATCGCCCGCAGCGCGTCGAGCAGGGGTTGGGACAGTTGTTCGTGCATGGTGCGGCTGCTGTCGTCGAGCTGCTGGCCGGGCGTGATCGCAGCGAGGGCCCGAGCCACGGCGTGCTCGCCGTCGGCGACCAGTGCGAGGTTGGTGTCGACGTACGCCAGCACGCGTGCGCCCGGCTCACCGGCCGTGGCCATCGCATCGGTCACTCGCCTCGACCAGCGGGGGAAGACGTCCTGGATGAGGGCGTCGAGCAGGTCCTGGCGGGAGCGGAAGTACTCGTATGCCGAAGAGCGGGCCAGTCCGGCGCGGCCGGCGACCGCCGCGAGCGACGGGGCGGTACCTGGTTCTTCGGCGAGGATGGCACGGGCCGCGTCGAGCAGCGCGCGATGCTTGGCGGCGCGGTGCTCGGCGACGGTGGGCGCCGAGATGCGCGGCACCGTGCCTCCTTCGGGTCGCCTAGCCGGACAGCTTTCCGTCGACCATTTCTACCACCCGGTCACAGTGCTGGAGCACGTCGGTGTCGTGGGTGACCATGACGGTCGCGACCTGGGCGCGTTCGGTTTCGCGGGCCAGCAGTTCGACCACCTCGTGGCTACGGGCCCGGTCGAGCGCGGCCGTGGGCTCGTCGGCCAGCAGCAGCGACGGACCGCCGATCAGGGCGCGGGCGATGCCGACGCGCTGTCGTTCACCGCCGGAGAGCTGGTGTGGGCGCCGGTGCGCCTTTCCGGCCATCCCGACCTCGGCCAGCCTCTGCTCGGCGTCGCGCCTCCCGGCGCGGCGCCGGTTGAGGTGCTGGATGAGGAGCAGCTGGTCGACTGCGGTCAGCGCCGGGATGAGATTGCCGCTCTGGAATACGAAGCCGATGTGCTCGCGCCGGTAGGCGGTCCGCGCCGCCGGTTTCATGGTGGCCAGGTCGTTGCCGTCGATGGTGACGGTGCCGTCGTCGGGCAGGGTGAGCCCGCCTGCGACGGCGAGCAGGCTGGACTTTCCGGCGCCGGACGGTCCGACCACCGCCACCAGTTCGCCGGGCGCGACGGTCAGATTGACCGTGTCCAGCGCCGTGATGGTGTCGTCGCCATCGCCGAGGCGCAGGGTCACCCCGGCCAGGTGCAGTCCGGTGCGGGTCACGGTCTCGGCGGACTTCATCGTTGTGCTCCCAGGGCGGCCAGCGGGTTCACCGTGGCGATACGGACGATGGCGGTGGCGGCGCCGAGCAGGCCGAGGATGATCAGCAGGGCGGCCGCGGTCAGGACGGCGGGAGTCTCCAGGGCGAACGGCACGTCCCCGCCGGCCACGAGGGCACCCGTACCGACTCCGGCCAGCACACCGGTTCCGCAGGCGGCCAGCAGGATGAGCAGTGCCTGGGCGAGGCCGTCGCGCAGCAGGTACGCCCGGGACGCGCCGATCGCTCGCAGCACGGCCAGCTCGTGACGGCGATGGATGGTCCAGACGGTGAAGAACGCGCCCACGACCAGGGCGGAGATGGCGTACAGGAAGATCTGGATGAGCGTCAGGGTTGAAGTCTCGGCACTGTAGCCGGGTGAGGTCGCGAAGGCGTCGGTGAGCGTCATGCTGGTGGTGCGCGCCGCGCTGTCCCCGGCGGCGAGGTCCAGTGTGGCACCGTCGCGGGTCTTGATCGCTACGGCGGTCGCCTCGCCGTCGGCGCCGGTGTGGATCTTTCGCCAGGTGTCGAGCGGCAGGTAGGCCACATCGACGTGCCCGAACGTACGCTGATCGGCGGTCGCCCCGATCACGGTGAGTTCGACGCCGAGCCGGTCGATGATGATCTTGTCGCCGAGCCGCAGCCCCGCGTCGAGCAGGGTGCTGGACACGACGATCCCGTCGGCGCTGCCCAGTCGCGTTCCGCTGGCGGGTACCGGGTCCAGGAACGAGCCGGGCCGCACGCCGAACAGGGCCAGGTCGACCGGCGCGCCGGCGCCGCTGTGCGCGTTGACCAATGTGTTGCCGAACGGCTCGGCCGCCTCCACGCCGGGCTGCGCTCGCCAGGTCTCCACCTGGCCGGCGTCGATGACACTGCGCGAGAACGCGCCGTCCGCGCGGGTGCCGTCCGCGAAGGCGAACGCGGTGACCGGCAGCTGCCGCAGCCCGGATACACCGTCATTGACCAGTCCGGTCGACAGCCCGGACAACAGCACCATGAGCACCGCAATCAGCGCCACCACCGCGCCCATCAACGCAAACCTCGAACGCGCGAACCGCAGCTCGCGCAACGCCAGGAACATGGCTCCCCCAACAAGCTTACCGACAAGGCGTCGGTAACTATACCGACGCAGCGTCGGTAAGATTTGGGGCGGGGGCATCCCATCGGCGAGCGGGACGTGGACCGCCACGGTCTGGTCCGCACCCGCTCCGAGGGCGACCGCTGCCGCAGCTACCAACTGCTGGCCTGCGGAGGGCTGTCCTGGCAGAGCGGGCCACGGCTGGACGCAATCGACAGGGTGGACGGGTCAAGGTCGTCAACGAATCGCTGGGGCGCCACGTCGGCGACGGCCTGCTGTGGGCCGATCGGCTGAAGACGGCAGCCGCAGGCGATACAGCGATCTTCGACCTGCTCCCGAGGTCCTGCCGCCAGTGCCCGCGGAGGAGATCCGCCTGCCCGTCTCGACGCGGGCGCGGGCCGCCCGGATCGTGACCGCCACGGTGCAGTCGATCCTCGCCGCCCCCGCACCAACGACATAGTCGCGGCCGAGAGCTGATTGCGGAACTCGCCCACCGGCGAGGCCCGCGCCACCGTGCGGTGGGCGGGCCTCGAAGGCGTCGGCGGGATTCGGCCGTCACGGCTGACGCCGTTGGAGCCTAGGCAGGCGTACGGCCAGGGCAGCGGTCGCGGCGGCGAGGGTGAAGCCGGTCCACGGCTGGGCTGCCTGCAACGCGAAGCCGGTGACGGCGAAGGCCGGGAGCAGGACGGCGTAGGCGACGCCGTGCCAGCGCAGTCGCCGGTCAGTACGGGCGATCGCGGTGCCGAGGACGACCGCGGAGACGATGAGGAAGAACGTGGCGGTCAGGGCTACGGCGAAGAAGGTGGGGCCGTAGGCGGTGTCGGCGTTGAGGGCCGGCATGCCGGGCGTGCCATCGAGGTGGGCACGGCCGATGCCGGGTTGGACGAAGGTGGCGCTGCCGAATGTGGCGGCCAGGAACACGTTGGTGACGGTGGTCAGCACCAGGCCGGTGACGGCGGTGCGGGCGGCGCGGCCGTGCGAGATCAGCGTGGTGACCGCGGTCACGCCGAGGACGGCGAGTGCGGCGCCGAGGATGCTGGCGCCGAGATGGCTGATCAGGAACACGTCAGTGGTGATGTAGCGGGCGTAGGCGTCGAAGTCGTCGACCGAGGGCTGGTGGGTCCAGGTGCTCAGGCCCAACAGCAGCGCGTAGGCCGGCAGTGCCCATAGTCCGGCGCGGGCGGCGCGGCTGGCGGAGCCGGTGATGGTGACGGGGCTGGCGACTGCCAGGGTGGTGGACATTGCGATCATCTCTTTCGCTAAGCGTGACGGACGTGTCGATGGCAGTGCTGGCGCCGTGCTGCGGGTCCGGTGCTCCGCCGGGGCCTGTTGCCGGTGGTCCCGGCGGAGCACTGGTACAGCACCCGCCGGTCATCGGGGTGCCGGCGTGTTGTCCGGCTGCGTGGCCGGTGCACGGTCGCGGCCGGTGAGGGTGATCGCGGCTAGGACGGCGGCTGCGGCGGCGATGCCGGCGGCGCCGAGCAGGGCTGTCGAGTAGCCGTTGGTGAGGGCCGTCGGGTCGCCGAGGGTGTCGGCGCCGTGGGCGGCGGCCAGGGCGGTCATGGCGGCCAGGCCGAGCGCGGAGCCGACCTGGTAGCTGGTGTTGACGATGCCGGAGGCCAGGCCACCTTCCTGCGGGCGGGCGCTGGACAGGGCGGTGCCCAGCGACGGGATGAAGGCCAGGGCCATGCCGAGGGCGGCGACCAGCGAGGCGGGCAACACGTCGGTCAGGTAGCTGCCGCTCGGGCGGATCAGGGCGAGCCAGCCGAGGCCTGCGGCCAGCATCGCCAGTCCGCTGACCAGCGTGGCCTTGGTGCCGAACCGGCCGATGACCCGCGGTGCGAGGACGATCATGCCGGCCATGATGAGGACGGTCATCGGCAGCAGCGCGGCACCGCTGGGGAAGGCGCTGTATCCGAGGACTTGCTGCAGGTAAAGGTTGAGGAAGAACCACATCGGGATCCACGCCGCGCCGAGCAGCAACTGGGCGAGGTTGGCAGCCGACAGGTTGCGATTGGCGAAGATGCCGAGCCGCATCAGCGGCTCCCGGCGGCGGGCCTGAATGGCCAGGAACGCGGTCAGCAGGGCGGCGGCACCGGCAAGGGTGAGCCACGTCTGGCTGGTGTTCCAGCCGATCTCGGGGGCGCGGACGATGGCGTAGACGGTGGCGGCTAGGCCACCGGTGACGGTGAGCGCACCGGCCAGATCGAGGCTGCCGGGTCGGTTGCCGCCGGCGGGCATGAGTGCCGGGGTGGCGACCAGGGCGAGCACGGCGATCGGGATGTTGAGGTAGAACACCCACGGCCAGCTGACGTATTCGGTGATGACGCCGCCGAGGAACACCCCGGCGGTACCACCGGCCGGTGCGGCCGCCCCGTACAGGGCCAGGGCCTTGGTGAGCTCGGCGGGCCGGTTGCCGAACAGCATCATCAACAGCGTCAGCGCCGACGGGGCGATCAGCGCGGAACCGGCCCCCTGAACGGCCCGGGCGGCCAGCTCCAGTTCGACGGTGCCGGCCAGGCCTGCGGCAGCGGATCCGGCGAGCAGGACGGCCCAGCCGGTGGCGAAGATGCGGCGGGCGCCGTACAGGTCGGACAGGCGGCCGCCGAGCAACAGCAGGCCGCCGAACGCGACGACGTAGGCGTTGAAGACCCAGGACAGATTGCTCGGTGTGAAGCCGAGGTCGTTCTGCATCTTCGGTAGGGCGACGCCGATGATCGAGGTGTCCATGATGACCATGAATTGGGCGAGGGCGATGAGCGCGAGTGCCCACCACCGGTGCGGACTGCGGGACATGACCGAACCTCCTAAGTACCCCCAGGGGGTATCCTGTTCGGCGTCATTGTTACCCCCGGGGGGTATACGGGGTCAAGGGCGTCCGTCGATTGACTTCCGCGTCACAGCGCTGGACTGCCGCTTTACTGGGATACCCTAGGGGGGTACGGTAGCGGCGGCTGGAGGGAGCGGGCCATGGCTCACGGCTACTACCTGAAGCGGCTGCGCCGCATCGAGGGCCAGATCCGGGGCCTGCAGCGCATGGTCGACGACGAGACGTACTGCATCGACATCCTCACGCAGGTGTCCGCCGCGACCAAGGCGCTGCAGACCGTGGCACTCGGGCTGCTCGACGACCATCTCGCGCACTGCGTCGTCGACGCGGCCCGCGACGGTGGGCCGGGCGCCGACGCGAAGCTGAAGGAAGCCTCCGACGCCATCGCCCGGCTCGTCCGGGCGTGACCGCTCCCCCGGCTCGGTACCAGTCACACGACAGCGAGGAGAAGCCGATGTGCGGCAGCGATACTGCTTGCGCCTGCGCCACCACGACCCCGGTCACCGAACTGGCGACGGTGCCGGACGGCACGCGAACGGTGTATCAGGTCGCCGGGATGACCTGCGGCGGCTGCGCCGGCCGGGTCAGTAAGCAGCTCACCGATGTTCCCGGCGTGCGTGACGTCAGCGTCGACGTCGCCACCGGGGCGGTCACGGTGACCAGCGCCGCGGCGCTCGATGATGACAGCGTGGCTGCGGCCGTCGCCGCAGCCGGCTATCAATTGGTGCGCTGAGCCTCCGCGTCAGCCATGCCGCGAGAACGTCTGGCGGAAGGGTGTCTGTGAATCCTTCCGCCAGACGCCGCAGCATCCCCCGGCGGCTCACGGAGTCACAGCAGTGCCCGCAGGTCGGTGATGAACCGGCGGCTGGCGGCCAGGGGCGCGAATCGGCCCGGGACGTCGGATGTCTCCTGCCGCCACGTGTCGGCGGCCTGCGGATCCGTCGCGGGCTCGGACGGTGGCCGGCTGTGCACAGCGAGCCGGGTGGGGTGACGCCGGTCGTGGCGGTTGCTGCCGGGCGGCGAGGCCGCAGACCGGCCGCGTAGGCGCCCAGTAGGCGCGGGTCGTGGGATGTGTGCACCAGGTCGCGGTATTGCTCGGGGACCGGCAGGCCGCGCAGATAGGTGTCGACGTCGGTGCACAGCCCGGTAGCGGTATCGGGTATCGGGTATCGGGTATCGGGTCGACGGCTACCACGGCGTGGCTGTCGGCTGGTGGGGGCGGGTAACCGGGTCACGTTACGACATCGCGAGCTCGGTGGCCGCCTGGTCACTCCGGCGGGCGCGGCACCGCCGGGACGCGTCCGCAGCCGAGACGGGTTCATACCGGTGCCGGGTATCTTGCACGGCATGAGTGAGGCGAAACCGGCCGGGCCACACGGGTACTCGGCGGAGAAACAAGCGCTGATGGCCCGGCTGAAGCGGGTCGAGGGTCAGATCCGCGGACTGCAGCGGATGGTCGACGAGGACACCTACTGCATCGACATCCTGACCCAGATCTCGGCCGCCAAGAGCGCCCTGCACGCCGTCGCCGTTGGCCTGCTCGAGGACCATCTGCGCCATTGCGTGGTCCACGCCGCCGCCGAGGGCGACGTGGACGCCAAGATCAAGGAAGCGAGCGCGGCGATCGCCCGGCTCGTGAAGTCCTGAGCCGGCCACCCGTTCCTACCGACCGGGTCCAATCCATTCTCGCAGCTGCGGCGCGGCCTGCGCCGAGTCGACCGACCCGACCGCGCGTTGCTGCTGCCCGCCCGCGTGGGGTGCGGTAAAGATCGGCGCGGCCGCAGCCGAGACCGGTGTGCGCTCATTGCGCAGTAGGGCACAAAGCTCTCGCCGGTCGGCTGTCGCCGAGGCCGCCGCGGCCCGGCGCCGCCGCTTCCGAACGGCCAGCACCGCGGCACAGGTCAGCAGCATCAGAGCCGCGGCGATGAGTGCCGTTCGTAGTCCTGCGGGGGATTCGATGCTTGACTGCACAACGGCACTGTCGGCAGGAGTGGCCGTACCGGTGCGCATCGAGGTCCGTCGCGGCGGCTTCGTCGACGCGACAGACCGGGGAACTCTGCCGGGGCCACGTCCAGCAACCGCGTGCAAATCGGAGTGTTCCCCTTCACAGATCAAAAGCACTCTGGGCTGACCAAGCATGAGCAGCGGGTGTCGACAAACCTCGCACTGGTCTTCCAATCGGACACACCTCGTCACCTCCGTCACTGATCGTGATCGCCTTCCGGAGCCGGAACCGACGCCGCCTGGGCTATCAAGGAGGGGCGGCGGGCACAGGTTCGCCGGTCGTGCCGACCTGGACCACGCCGAGCCCTGCCCCGGTCCGGCGGCGCGAGAGGAGCATGACGAGTCATGAGGCAATCGGGGGCAGGGACGGGGGAACCACCATCGGTCCTCGACCGGCACGCCGTACTGCGGCGGCCGGGCTATGAGGGCCTTGGGGTGAAGCCGCCAGCGTGCGGCCGGGCAACCTTCGCGCCCGAATCCGACAGCTAACCTCGCAGGCGTGCCGGAGGGATTCCTTCACCGTGCACGTAAGTACCCTGAGCCGGCCCGCCCGTACCCTGGGAGTCGGCACTCTCGCCCTGTCCGTGGGTCTCGGTCTTCTGACCAGCGGGCTCGGCACCCCGCAGTCAGCCTCCGCCGCGACGCCGTCCTCGACGGTCGCACTCACGCAGGTGTCCTCACAGACCAACGTGGCATTCAGCCAGACCGGCATCACCGTCAAGGCAGCGGCGTCCCAGGCCGCCAAGTCCAAGGCGGCCGCGAACCGGGTCATGACCGAAGCGGCGAAGCACAAGGGCAAGAAGTACAAGTTCGGCGCGGCCGGGCCCAAGCGGTTCGACTGCTCGGGCTACACGATGTACGTCTACAAGAAGGCGGCTGGCAAGAAGCTGCCGCACAAGGCCCACCTGCAGCAGCGGTACGGCAAGGCCGTCGCCAAGTCCAACGCCCGCCCCGGTGACCTCATCGTCATCCGGAAGGGGACGAAGGGCACGCACGCCGGCATCTACGCCGGTGGCGGCAAGATGTGGGCAGCACCGCGAACCGGCAAGACCGTCACCAAGCAGAAGATCTGGAGCAAGAACTACGTGGTCCGGCGCCTGGTCTGAGTCGGTTCCCCCAACTGACCGCACGTCGCGTCCGGACATCACACAGCGCCGCCTGCACCCTTCCTTGACGGGGGTGCAGGCGGCGCTGTCGTACGACTAATTCGTGATGCTGGTGAAGCGGCGCAGCCGCAAGTTGTTGGCGACGGCGAACCGCGAGCTGAACGCCATGGCCGCTCCGGCGATCATCGGGTTGAGCAGGCATGCCGCGGCCAGCGGCAGCGCCGCGACGTGGTAGGCGAAGGCCCAGAAGAGGTTGCGACTCGCCGGTCAGCATGCCCGCGGCGGCGGCCGAGGTGCCGTCCTCGATGACACCGTCGGTGGCGATCTTCTCGCCCGGCCGCACCACGAACCGGTCCCCCACCGCGAGGTCGGCGACCGGGATCCGCCGTTCAGTGCCGCCGCGCAGCACCGCGACGTCCTTGGCGCCGAGTTCCAGCAGGGCACGCATGGCGGCGCCGGCACAGCGCTCGGGGCGGGCCTCGAAGTAGCGGCCGGCGAGGATGCACGTGGTGATCACGGCGGCGGCTTCCAAAGATCCGTTTCGTTCTGCCGGGTTTCGCGGAGTTGCCACGCCGTCTCGCACATACCGTGTACGACACCGACCGCGCAGGCCAGTGGGCCGGGGCGGCCAGGCGCGTCAGGCCTGGCCGTCCGCGGATCGACGGGATCAGAGGCGTGCGAGGACGGTCGTCATCATGGCGATCTCGGCCTGCTGATCGGTGACGATCTTCTGCGCGAGGGCCTTGGCCTCCGGGTGGGAACCCTGCGCCACCTCGGTTCGGGCCATCTCGATCGCGCCCTCGTGGTGGCTGATCATCATGGTCAGAAAATCCTTGTCGCATGCCGCGCTCTTGGCGTCCATGAGCTTTTCATGGCGGCGTCGGTCATCAAGCCGGGCATCGCGCCGTGGTCCATGCCCGAGCCCATGCTCATGTGCGGCGTCGGCGGTGTCCGGCCGGAGTCAGCCCGCGGGGCTTGTACACCGAGAGCGCCAGTGCGATCAGCAGCAGGATCGCGGCGCCGGCCGCATGAACGAGTGGTGACGCGGTGGCGGTCATCGGCGGTCCGCCGTCCGCCGCGACGCGCGCCGTATCGGCGAGAGCTTCGAGAGTCCGCGTGTATAGCAGCAAGACGGCGACGGCGAACGCGGTGAGCACGAGTTTGACGACCACCCAGTAGTGCCGGACCAGGCCCCACACAGTGATCAGGGACTGGGTCACCCCGGTGATCAGACTCGCGATCCCGAACGGGACCAGCACGTACCAGCCGAGCTGCTCCAGGATCAGGTAGACGGCGTTGACCGTGCGCGGGTCGTCGGCGGTGACGGCCAGGCCGGCTAGCACGAGCGAGGCCGCAATGGCACCGAGCCATCCGACGGACGCAGCGATGTGCAACAGCAGACCCGTCCGGCGCAGCCCCACCGGCAGCCTCACCCCGGCTCGCCGTCGACAGCAGCCGGGACCGACCCATGGCCCAGATGGCGACCGGGACCATGACCGGTCAGCACCGCCACCCCGATCACGACCAGTAGCAGCACGCCGAGGACAAGAAAGACCTTCACCCAGCGCGGCATAGCCTCCTCGGGGACCCGCTCTTGACCTGGCATCTCCTCACCCTCCCGGTTTTGCGATACAGAGTGTCTTGAGAATGACAGAGTGAGTTGCGACCGGCAATGCGTACGATGCAGGAGTGCCGAAGTTGTGGGACTCGACCGTCGAACAGCACCGCCACACTGTGCACGCGGCCATCCTGGACGCCACCGCCACCCTCATCGCCGAACACGGTCTGGCGGTCAACATGTCGCAGATCGCGGCGCACGTCGGCATCGGCCGGGCCACGCTGTATAAGTACTTCCCCGACGTGCAGACCATCGTGGCCGCCTGGCACGAACGTCAGGTCACCGCCCACCTCGACCAACTCACCAGCGTCGCCGCGGAAGACCGCGAACCAGGCGAAAGGCTGCGGACCCTGCTGGCCACCTATCTACGGCTGTCCAGCACCGGGGCGCATGCCGAGCACGACGGTCGCGACCATGGGCCGATCTCCCAGGTTGCGATAGCCCTGCACCGGGCCTCGCACATGCCGGCAGCCCATCAGCGGCTGCACGAACTCGTCACCTCAGTCGTCGCCGACGCCGTCGACGCAGGCGCCGCCCGTACCGATGTACCGCCAGCCGAGCTGGCCGCCTTCTGCCTGCACGCGCTGGCGGCCGCACACTCGTCGTCGTCAGCTGACAGCCGCGAACGTCTGCTCGAGGTCACCTGGTCCGGCCTGATGCCACCACGGTGACCACGAGGCTCCCGCACCTTTAGGTCGATGCCTGACGGTCGTTGGACAGGTCAGGTGCCGGGACGGCGCCCGAAGGTGTGCACACGGACGCCCGTCCGCAGCTGATCCCACATGGCCACGGCGTCGCGGTGCGGTCTTTGCGTGCCGTGCGTGAGTAGGCAGCGGCGTGGCCCGGCAGCATCGCTGCCAGGGCCACGCCAGCCGGTGGGGTGGGACCGTCAGGTTGGTTTACTGCTGTTGCGGGGTCAGGTTCACTCGGCGCAGCAGTTGGGCGTTGAGCGCGACGACGATCGTCGAGGCGCTCATCAGCACCGCTCCGATCGCCGGGCTCAACGTGACCCCGGCCCAGGCCAGCACGCCGGCGGCGAGCGGGATGGCGACGATGTTGTAGCCGGCCGCCCACGCCAGATTCTGGATCATCTTGCGGTAGGAGGCTTTCGACAGCCGGATCACGCCGGTAACCGCACGCGGGTCCGACGAGGCCAGCACGACGCCGGCGGACTCGATCGCCACGTCCGTCCCCGCCCCGATCGCCAGGCCGACGTCGGCTCGGGCCAGTGCCGGGGCGTCGTTGACACCGTCGCCCACCATCGCGACCCGCAGGCCGCGGGCCTGCAGCTCGGCGACCGTACGGTCCTTGTCGGCCGGCAGCACCTCGGCGAACACCTCGTCGACGCCGGGGCGGAAGCCGAGGTCAGCGGCGACGGCCTCGGCCACCGGCCGGGCATCCCCGGTGATCATCACAATCTTGCCGATGCCGGCACGGCGCAGCTGTTCGATGGCCTGCCGGGCCTCCGGGCGAACCTCGTCCTCCAACGCGAACGCACCGATCACCTCGGGTGTCGCGCCGTCGGTGACGTGCAGCAGGTGCAGCACCGCCGCACCCCGCGCCGACCACTGCGCGGCCGTTTCCTGCAAGCCGGCGGGCGCGGTGGCGCCGAGCTCACGCAGCAGGGCCGGGCCGCCTACGGCGTAGGTTTGGGCGTCGACGACCGCTTGGACGCCGCGGCCGGTCAGCGAACGGAACCCCGTCGCTCGATCGTGCAGGCCCCGCTCGTGGGCGACTGCGGTCAACGCCCGGGCGAGCGGGTGTTCGCTGTCGGCCTCGACCGCTCCGGCGATGCGCAGCACGTCGGTGTCGGTGAACCCGTCGACTGCGGCGGTACCGGTCACGGTGTGCGCGCCCTTGGTCAGGGTGCCGGTCTTGTCGAACAGCACCGTGTCGACGGTACGCATCCGCTCCAGGGCCAGCCGGTCCTTGACCAGGATTCCGGCCTTGGCCGACAACGCCGTCGACAAGGCGATCACCAGTGGGATCGCCAGGCCGAGGGCGTGCGGGCACGCGATCACCAGCACGGTCACCGTCCGGACGACGGCCTGGTCCACGTCGCCGAGCAGCCACCAGGCGACGAACGTCAGCACCGCGGCCGCAGTAGCGATGTAGAACAGCATCGCCGCGAACCGGTCCGCCAGCACCTGCGCTCGCCCGCCTGCGGCCTGTGCCTGCGCGACTAGCCGGCTGATGCCCGCAAGGGCGGTGTTCTCCCCTACCGCGTCGACGCGGACGCGGATCGCCGAGTCGGTCGCGACCGTGCCGGCCACCACCCGGTCGCCTTCGCCGCGCGGGACCGGTCTCGACTCGCCGGTGATCATCGATTCGTCGAGTTCGGCGGCGCCGTCGACGATCCGGCCGTCCGCGGGCACCCGGGCGCCGGAGCGGACCAGGACGGTGTCTCCGACGGCGAGGTCAGCGACCGGCACCCGCTCGATGCTGCCGCTGCTGTTGAGGCGTTCGGCGTCGTCGGGCAGCAGCGCGGCCAGCGCGGCAAGGGCTCCCTGGGCCTGGCCGATCGCCTTCATCTCCTGCCAGTGGCCCAGCAGCATGATGGTCACCAGCGCCGCCAGTTCCCACCAGAAGTCCAGGTCGAACAGGCCGAGGCTGGTGGCCAGCGACGCCGTGTAGGCGACCGTGATCGCCATCGAGATCAGCAGCATCATGCCCGGAGCCCGGTCACGGACCTCGCTGACCGCGCCGGCCAGGAACGGCCAGCCGCCGTAGAAGAACACCACGGTGCCCAGGATCGGGCCGACCCAGGCCATGCCGGGGAAGTCGAGGCTGTAGCCGAACCAGTCCATGATCATGTGGCTGGTCGCAACGATCGGGACGGTCAGGGCGAGACTCAGCCAGAACTTGCGGCGGAAGATCTCCGGGTCGTGACCGGCGTGCTTGTCGTGGCCCTCGTGCCCGTGACCGGCGTGGTGCCCGGCGCTGGGCCCGCGGGCATGGTGGTCGTGACCGGCGGTCGCGTGATGAACCTTCTCATGGGCGCCCGCGTGATCGAGCGTCGCGGCGGCCGCGTGATGCTCGTGGCCGTGCTGGTGGATGTTGTCGTGTTCGCTGTGGGTCGGCATGTCGACCACCTCCGATGATGAAGGTATACCCCCCGGGGGTATAACCGCAAGAGCGGAAGGATCTGCGGCGGTCCACTACGGGCCCACGGCGGGGAGCCCCGCGGCACACCCGCACTCCATGGACCTCCCCCTCCCACAGGGACTCCCCGACAGCAGGGGCAGCCATCACGCTCGATACAACCGGCGCGACGGCCGAGGACCGCGAGGCGAGTCTGGACAAGACCTTCAAGCGATGCGGATGCCGTAACCAGCAGCGCAGACGTCGAGAACAAACGCCCACGGCTGTCCGACCGCGGCCACGGCTCCTGGTACTTCCACTGCTCGGCGCCCAACCTGTTCGGCCGCTCCGAGCGGATCCGCCGTGGCGGTTTCATCTCGCAAGCCGCCGCCCGAACCACACGCGGGTGTCGTGCCCGCGCTCCTCGCCGGGCGAGCTGATCGACGCCGACCGCAGTCCGCGCGCCAACCGCTCACGGCAGATCGCGCACGCATCGACCGGGTGCTGCGCTCCTTCGGCCTCCCCTGATACCTACTGCTCAGCACGGTCCGTGAGGCGCAGCTCGCGCCCGAGCTGCCCCTCCTATAAGATCCGCGACCATGGATTTTCATGATCGATTCCGGCATGCGGCGAGCGGCGAAGGTTTCCCCGAGGAGGAAGTCGCCGCCTTTGCCAGCGTGCTCCGGTTTCGGATCGTCGCCGGCGAACACGAGGCGGGCCCTCGTGCCGGGAGGCTCGGCGGGCTGCCTCAGCTACCGGCCGATATCGCCTGGCCGTCGGACACCAACGGCAGCCCACTGCCGTACCGATTCTTCCTGGACTGCGCGGCCTTGCCCACGATCCCCGGCATCGCGCTGCCCGCCACGGGTTCTTTGCTGTTCTTCCTGGACGCCGAATCGGCCATGGATGCCTGCTCCCCCGCCGGCGAGAAGGAGTTCGCGCGCGTGATCTACGTGCCGGCCGGCACCGAAACCGCGACGCGCGACGCAGCCGACCAGCAAACCGCCCCGGAACAGGACCTGTTCGCCACGATCCAGGCGCATCTGCCCGACTGGATCGCGAAGCCGGAGCAATACCTGCACGGCCTCAAACAGCAGATGGCCTTCGCCATGCCGCACCGCCGCGAGATGCGCGCCCTGGCCCTGCGACTCTGGCCCGAGCAGCCCTGGGCGCACACGGACGTCCAGGTCGGCGGATACAGCATCTCGGCGCAGAATCCCCCGGAATGGGTGCTCGCCGACGCCGACCGCAAGAAACAGATCAGCGCCCTGCCGTATCCGGAGAACACGGTCGCCTCCGACAAAGAGGAGTTTCGGGTGATGCGCGAATGGGTGCCGCTGGCCCAGTTCGGTGTACCCGAGGAAGAGTACGTCAACGGCCGGTTCCTGATTCGCCACGAAGACCTCGCGGCCCGCCGGTTCGACGAGGCGCTCTCCTTCAGTGAGTTCACCGAATGACCGACCAACAAGGCGGCAACCGTCGACCGGATCACTGAGCCTGAGCGTGCTGGGGCCTGGGACGCTTGCAGGCCGTCCCGCCGGGATGAGGCGCGAGCGCCGTTCGTCTTTCATCGTTACTCTTGGACTCATCTTCGGTCCGCCCGAGTCACGAAACTCTGAGCCGGAATTCATATGCGTCGAATGTCCCCTCCGCCGTACCTCGTGGTCGGCCGCGCCCAGCTGCTCGGCCTGCCCGGACCGAACGATGATCCGATCACTGCGGAGGCCGTCGGCGCCGCCATCGGCGACGAGTTCGCCGTCGAGTTCGACCCCCCATCGGTCGTCCACGGCGCAGCCCTCGACACCTTCGACCGGCGGCTGGCGGCGGCCGGGCTCGCCCTCTACCACCTGTCCGACCCGGCAGGTCAGCGGCTCGTGCTGATCTCGGAGAAGGGCGGCGAGCCGTTGACGACGCCGATCGCGGACGCGCGCTGGCCGGCGCTCGTGAGCGCCCTGCCAGCGGGTGGGATTCGTGACGCGTTGGCGCCCGTGGCGACGATTCGCGCTCTGATGGTGCTCGACGGGCAGACCCACCGGCTGCGCCAGGGCGCGCTGCGCAACGAGGATCGCAAGATCCTGGTCAGGTTCGAGCTGGTCGAGCACGCCACGGACGCGGCGGCGAGCACGTGGCTGAGCGTCAAACCCCTGCGTGGGTACGGCAACGAGGCGCGAAACGCGGCCCGCCTGCTCGCCGCGGCGGGACTGTGTCCGGTCAAGCCGGCCCCGGTCGTCCCGCCCCGCGACGACACCGGTGCGCGGCAGATCCGAATCGGCCGGTCCGCGCCGGCGACCAAGCTACTGGTCACCGAATGGTCCGCGTACCTCGCCACGATCCGCGCCAACGTTGCAGGGGTGCTCGACGACGTGGACACCGAGTTCCTGCACGACCTGCGGGTCGCGGTCCGGCGCACCCGTTCGACGCTGAAACTCGGTCGCCCCGCGCTGCCGGAAGGCGTGTCGGAGCATTGGGAGCCGGCGTTCAAGTGGCTGGGCGACCTGACCACCCCGGTCCGCGACCTCGACGTCTACGAACTGGGCCTGCCCGAGATGGCCGGCTGGCTGGTGGCCGCCGACGCCGACGACCTGCAGCCCTTCGCCGACCAGTTGCGGCGCCACCGGTCGGCCGCCCGGCGCAGCCTGGTCCGCGGGCTGCGCTCAGCCCGGTTCCGGAGCACCCTGTCCAGCTGGGAGGACACGCTGGCAGAGCTGTCCGGATCCGCGCCCGCCTCCGCGCCGAAACTCACCGTCGGCACGCTGGCGAACCGGAGCATCGGGCGAGCCTATCGGCGCGTGGTGCGTGACGGTGCCGCCATCGGACCCGGTTCACCGCCGGAGGCGCTGCATTCGCTCCGCAAGCGGTGCAAGGAGCTGCGCTACGCCCTTGAGCTGTTCGCGCCGGTCAGTGACGACACCGCCCGCAAGCGCGTGGTGTCCGACCTCAAGGACCTGCAGAACGTCCTCGGCCGGTTCCAGGACTCCGACGTGCAGCAGCAGACGCTCTACGGTTTCGCCGAACAGATGCGGGCGGCGAACGCACCCACCAGGGCCCTGCTCGCGATGGGTGAACTCGTCGCCCATCTGGGCACGGACCAGCAGCGGGCCCGCGCCGACTTCGAAAGGGCGTTCGCCCGGTTCAGCCGACCGGCCGGCCGGGACCGGATACACCTGGTGAGGACGGGCCGATGAAGGTGCTCGCGATGTACAACATCAAGGGCGGCGTCGGTAAGACGACCACCGCGGTCAACCTGGCCTACCTGGCGGCGCGCGAGGGGCAGCGTACGCTGCTGTGGGACCTTGATCCCCAGGCGGCGGCCACGTTCCTGTTCCGGGTGCGTCCGCGCGTGAAGGGCGGAAGCCGGGCTCTGCTGACCCGTGGACGCTCGCTGGCGGCGGCGCTGAAGGCGACCGACTTCGAGGGCCTCGACCTGCTCCCTGCTGACTTCAGCTACCGCAACATGGACCTCGAACTCGACGACACCAAGAAGCGGACACGACAACTCGGCCAGCTGATCAGCACCCTGTCCGGCGACTACGACATCGTCTTCCTGGACTGCCCTCCCAGCATTTCCCTGGTGTCGGAGAACGTCATGCACGCGTCCGACCTGCTCGTCGTCCCGCTCATCCCGGCGACCCTGTCGCTGCGCACCCTCGAGCAGCTGACCAGCTTCGTCGCCGAAGCCGGCGGCCACCAGCCGCAGGTCAAGGCCTTCTTCTCGATGGCCGACCGCCGCAAGAAGCTGCACCGCGACGTCATCGCCACGCTTTCCCGCGACCATCCCCACGTCGCGCAGACGATCGTGCCGGCGTTGTCGATGATCGAGCAGATGGCCGAGCAGCGTGCGCCCGTGCCCGCTTTCGCACCGCGCAGCCGCGCCGCGATCTCCTACGAGCAGCTGTGGGCCGAACTCCGCCCGTCATAGACCCGGCAAGCCGGCGAGCACTATCGGCCCGTCGCACGATGCTCGAACAGCCGCTCCCGTTGGACCTCACGTGACTTCAGCGCTGTCTCGATCCGGTCCAGTTGCTCCGGCGTGGCAGGCAGTGCGTACACCTCGCTGATGAACCGCGCGAGGTCCGGCCGATAGTCGTGCCCCCAGGCCCGGTAACGTCCGGGCACCTGCGCGTTCTTCATGTCGATCAGCAGTTGGAAGAACGTGGTGATCGGCCGCCACCGGATGCCCGGCGGGATTCCCCGAGGACTCGTCCCCTCGACGTCCTCCGGGCGCGGCCGGTCCGCGCCGAGCCAGCGGGGCGGCGTCGCGAGCAGGTCCAGCCCGAACTTGGTCACGCCGTCGTTGTCGTGGCTGAGCATGACGTAGCGCAGCCGGGCTCGGCGCTGCGGGGCGATTGCTGCCAGCTGGGCGTAGTCGTTGACCACGGCAATGGTGTCGCGGTCGACGTCGAGCCGGTCCGCACCGGTGACCTGGTGCATCCACCCGCTGCCGTACGGCGTGCCGATCCACAACGCGCGATCGATGCCCAGCGCCTCCAGACCCAGCGTGCCCCAGTGCAGGAACACGTCCTGGCTGGTGTGTGCGCCGAGGCTCTCACCGAACAGGACCACCCGCGGCCGCGGTTCCGGACGGCGTCCAACCTCCTGCAGGATCCTGAGCCACAGCAGCCGGTTCTGCTCGCGGGCTGCCTTGACCATGCCGAGCGACAGCGGCGACGGCCGCTTGGAATACTGCATCGTCACGGTGGCCACGTCGCCCAATGCCAGGTACTGCGCCGCCGCGACCGCCACATAGTTGACGTAGCCGGTGCCGGTCGGTGACACCAGCATGAGAAGCGAGCGGCGGAATGCGCCGGTGCGGTTCAGTTCCGCGAGCGCGAGGTCGACCCGTTCGCGTGCGGTCGGTGCGCTGTCGAGCCCGACGTAGACCTGCACCGGTTGCGCCCGGGCAGGCTGACCCATCACCGTCTCGATGGACAGGTCGGGCGTGCCGGCCGGGGCGTCGGGTACGGGCGCGGGCCGCACGTAGGCGAGCCCGTGCCGGCGGCCCTCGCGCCCAAGGCTTGCCCACGACACCAGGCTGCCCGGGCCACCGCTGATCGTCGGAGCGACCCACCGGGTCGCCTCGTCGGCCGCGAAGACCGGCTGGTCGGCCGACGTGTCCGCCTCGATCCGCCGCATCGCCCGATGCCAGAGAGCCGAACCGCCCACACCGAGGGCGAGCAGGAACGCACCGTGGCCCAGCAGCCGCCAGACCTCGACCGGGCCGGGCAGCGCCGCTGCCATCCGTCGGCCGAACTGATCGGTCAGCAGGTGTTCCGCATAGGCGGCTGCGCTCATGCCGGCGACGACACTGCCGGCCACGGACAGCGACCGTAGCGCCGATGGCGGGTCGGCCGTACCGGGTCGCTCCGATGTTCGTACCCGGCGGCGCTCCAGCAGGTAGGCGACGCCGAGCCCTGCCGGCACCGCGACGGGTAGAACGGCGATCCGCCCGCCGGCGCCGATCCGGGTATCCACCCACCGGGTACCCGCCTGGGCGCCGGTCAGCAGGACGCCACCCAATCCGGTCACGGCGGTCCGCCAGCCGAGCTGCCGCAGCAAGCCTCGTGCCATCGGCTCACCGGCACGCGGCGCAATCGCGTGCTGGATCGCCAGACCGGCCGGGATCGCGACGACATCGGCCAGCAGGGTTGCCGGCACTTGCGGTGCCGCCAACCTACCGCTATCGCCATCAGCGGAAAGCCATCTGGCGATCCCCCGCAACGCCTCGTGGGTACTGACCGTCAGCAGATAGTGCATCCCGATCGACAGTCCGGTGACCAAACCCTGATCGCCGGCGCTGCGGGGCGACAGCGACGATTCGAACGTCTCCGGCGCGAGCGCCGACGCGACCAGAAGCCCGACATTCGCCGCCGAGTCCGGCATGCTGACCGGTACGGTCGCCCCCTGTCCTGACATCGGATTCCTCGCTCCAGATCGGCACAGCGAGTCAGGCGTCGGCCTCGTCCGCTGTCGGATTCGTCATGGCTATGGCGAGGCCGAGTGCCTCGGTGATCGCTGCCGCGGCCCGCAGCACGCGCGGCGCTCCGACGATCGGCGCGACGGCGACCAGGACATCTTGAACGTCGTCGAGTTTGACACCGGACTCCACCGCCGGGGCGACATGCAGCAGGTAGGAAGCCGGTGGTGCGTCGACCGCGACCAGCGCGGCGATCCGGACCATGAGGAGTGCGGCGGGGTCGAGCTCGACCCGGGCCAGCGACACCGCGTTGATATCAGTCAAGGCCTCGAGGACGGGGGCTTCTCCGGTTGCCATCGACGTCTCCTTTCCCAGAAGCGGACGCGAGTCGTCCGGTCGCGCAGCTACAGGTTCGCTTGACGGCGCGGGGTTCTCCTCATCCGAAGAGGATGAAGCGTCATCCGTCGAGCGCACCGGGCAGGATCACCGACTCTTCGCCGCCGGGCGGTGTGCGTGAGCAGGCTAGGAACTGACGCTCGAGCCTCCGGCGTGCGGCTCGTCGCGGCCTACGGTCGATGTCACCGTGGTCGACCCGCTTCCCGTCGCCCGTCGACGCCACGGCAAGGTTCCCTCCAACTCGACTTCCAGAGAGAAACTCAGGAACGTGCGGACGAGAACGATCAACCCGAGCGTGACGGCGCTTTCCAACGTGCGGTCGACGGTGATCGTCAGCACGATGTCCGCGATGATCAAGACCTCCAGGCCGAGCAGGATGGCCCGGCCGATACCCTGCCGGGCCTGCTGATAGGCGGCCCGGGCGCCGTCGCGACGGGCGTTGGCAGCCGCCGATACCAAGGCCACCAGAGAACCGACGACCAGGATCGCGACGCCGGCGATCTCGAAACCGTTGACGACCGTTTCCATCATGTCGTGAAGGCTCATCCCGGGCTCCCCGACGCTAGGTCATCGAATCCACATTGAGTTTGTGGTGATCGATGAAGAAGAGTTTGCACGCGATCTTGACGTCGCAGTCGGCAGTTGCCGTCACGACTTGGCCGGTGACGCCGACATGGCTACCGAGGGCGGCGCGGGCCGCTGCTGCAGGGCGCGTTCTACGGCAGTGATCGTGGCCGCGTCCACGGTTCCGGTGGGTTCGACGCCCAGGGCACTCTGGAACGACTTGAGGGCTTCGGTCAGCGCCGCGGTCCACGTGCCGTCGACCGGACCGGTCCAGAAGCCGGCCAGCTTCAGGGTCTGCTGCACCGCGGCGGTTGCCGCGGTGGCCTGCTCGGCCGCGGCTCCGCCTTTGGCCCGCAGGTCTGCCTGCAGCGCCGCGTCGGTGGCCTTGTCGACGGTTCCGGTCTCGGCAAGGTCGTGAGCCTTCTGCAGGGCCTGAACAGCCGCGACCGTCGCCGGCCCGTATATGCCGTCGACCTTTTCCTGGTAGTAGCCGGCCTCGGCGAGGGAGTTCTGGATGGCCGAGGTGTAGTCGCCGGCCCGCTGCTGCTGGTCTTCGTTCAGGCAGCCGGCTTCGGCGAGCAGCCGTAGCCACGAGACCTCCAGCGCGACGGCCGCCGCGTTGAATCGCTCGGAGGCCTGCCTCAGCGGTGTCTGGTCGGTGATGCCGTCCTGCGCCGCCGCGAAGTCGGCCTCGGCCTGTTTCACTCGGTTCACCGTGGTTTCGGCCACGGGCGCCTCGACCGAGGGTGAGGCTGATGGTATTGGCGGCGCGGCCGGTGCAAGTGACGCTTCGGCGCGGACCGAAGCCAGGGCCGCGGTCGCCTCCGCCAGTTCCTTCTCGGCCGTCGTCACGTCCTCGCGGGCGGCAGCGACCTGCTCGGCAGCGGCGGTCACGTCAGACCGCGGGTCCGCCAGATCGGCGCCGGCTTCCTTCACGTCGCCGACGGTGGGCGCGGTCTCGTTGATGAGGTCGCCGTAGCGGTCCAGTGCGGTCACGTAGGAGGCGCTGCTACGACAGGCGGCATCGACTCGGGTGGCAAGCTCGGCGTTCGCCGCGGCGAGCGCCTCACGCTTGTCCGCCACCTCCTGCTCGGCCCTGCGCAACTGGCCGTCACCGTCTCCGGTGCCGCAGCCGGCCAGCGCAAGCGCCATCGCGATCAGCAGGATCCGTACGCGGGCACGCATCTCAGCGACGGCCGTTCCGGCGCCGAAGCAGGACGACGACACCCGCGACCACCAGCAGTAGGGGAAGCACGAGTCCCCACATCAGCCATCCGTTCATGCGAGCCTCTTCCTGGCAGCGGTCTCGGCCCGGCCAGGGTCCCAACCCGGCGCCCCCGGCGGCTCATCCCGGTCGGGTGAGCCGCCGTCAGCGAGGCGAGCTGCGGACCCCCGCAGTGCCACGCGGTCACGTCGCGGGTTCGGATGCGAACAGGGTCAGCCCGAGCCGGTGCGAGAGGTACCGTGCGGTCAGCTGGCCTTTGACGCTGTTGCCGAAGCCGTCGAGCGGCGGCGCGAATGCGGCTAAGCCGCCCTTGCCGGGTGAGACGACGATGATCCCGCCGCCGATCCCGCTCTTGCCCGGCACCCCGACGTCGTAGAGCCAGTCACCGGAGGACTCGTACAGGCCGGAAGTGGCCATCACCGCGAGCGTGTAGTGACAGACCGAGCTGTCCACCACACGGTCTCGGGTCCGCGGATTGACGCCGCCGTTGGCTAGGGTGGCGCCCATAACTGCGAGGTCGATGGCGGTGACCCGCAGGCAACTCTGACGGGTGTACAGGTCAACAGCCTCGACCGGATCGCAGCCGAGCAGCCGATAGGAGTGCAGCAGGTCGGCGAGGGCGCGGTTGCGGTGGTTGGTCGCCGACGCGGACGCATAGACCTCGTCGTCGAGCGGCAGGTCCCGGCCCGCGAACCGGGACAGCCCGTCCTGCAGGAACGCCCATTTGGCTGACGCGGTGGCGCCGGGCGCGAGGCTGGCGGTGACGATCGCGCCGGGGTTGACCATCGGGTTGGTCCGGCCGTCCGGGCCGCGTTCGACCGCCGTGAGCGAGTTGAACGGCAGCCCGGTGGCGTTGACGCCCAGGTGCCGACGGATCCTCTCGGGCCCGGCCGTCTGGCACACCAGGGCGAACACGAACGGCTTGGCCACGCTCATGATGGTGAAGCCGTGCTCGGCGTCCCCTACCGCGTACAGGCCGCCGCGGGCGCCCGCCGCGCAGATGCCGAACAGGTCGGCCGGGACCCGGGCCAGGGCTGGGTAGACCCGTGAGCACTCGCCTCCGGTATGCGTCCGGTAGCGCTCGTACGCCTGGTTGAGTGAGAGCCGCACCTGATCCGGCGAGGGCAGCTCGCCGGTCGAGACGTACGGTGCGACGTCGTTGTCGAGAATCTCCATCGATCACCCCAGGGATGCGCCTGGCGCCCACGCGGGCGCCGAGCACCGTTTCACCATGCCGATATCCAGAGTCGGTGCACCCCGTTCGGCCCGGCTCATCCTCATCGGATGACGTCGGGCAACCGGGTCGGTACGACAATGGCAACGTGGCGGAGGAGGACTGGCGTGAGCGCCGGATCGAGGTCCAGGGGCGTCCGGTGTTCATCCGTATCGGCCCTGAGGTGCCGGGATCCGTTCCGCTCGTTCACGTACACGGCTTCGCGGTGTCCGGAAGGTACCTGTTGCCGACGGCCCGGGCGCTGGCCGGGCGCGCAACGACGGTCGTACCCGACCTTCCCGGCTACGGCCGCAGTGCGGCCTGGGGACACGCTCTCGGAATCCCCTCTCTGGCATGGGCGCTGCTCGAGGTTCTCGATGCGCTCGGTCTGGAGCGGGTGTTCCTGATCGGTAACTCGATGGGTGGACCGGTGTCGCTGGAGGTGGCGCACAGCGCGCCTGAACGGGTAGCCGGTATCGTGCTCGCCTCTCCCGCAGGCGGCATGCACAACCAGCCGCTCGGCCGGGCTCTACTGCAACTGGCCCGCGACGTGCGCCGCGAGAGCCCGCGGATGATTCCCGTCGTGCTGCCCGACTATCTGCATTTCGGGCCGGTCAACGGTCTGCACCTGTTCAGCGAGCTGGTGCGGTTTCCCTCACTCGAGCGCCTGCTGCGTACGCCGGTGCCCACCCTCGCCGTGCTCGGCAGCCGCGACCCGCTGATGCCGCCGATGGCGCGAGTACGCGAGCTCGGCCGGCTCGCCCCGCCGCATCTGACGGTGGTAGTGATCGACGGCGCAGCGCACGCGATGAACTTCAGCCACCCGGGCGAGCTCGCTCACGTGATCAGCTGCTGGCTCGACGGCACAGACATCACCGATGACCCGGACCAGTCCGGCGTCGCGCAGGTCCTGCGAATCGGCCACGAGAAGCGTGATGGCGGCGGTGCGCCCGGCAGAGGGCATCCGGGTTGAACCCGGCCCGGTCAGGCCGCGCTGACGCTGGGGGTGGCGGTCAACTCCGTCGCGCGGGCGAGTCGCCGCAAGGCGAACCCGATCAGCACCAGGACGAGGCCGAGGCCGGCGGCCAGTACCGCGACGCCGAAGGCGACCACTGAGGTGAACAGCGAGGCCTGCAAGAACGACGCCGTCATCACGGACTCCCGGTTGGGATCGTCCCGGGGCAGTTCTGCATACGTCTTCCCGCCCGCCATGTCGCTGGCGTGGTCGGCGATCACCATCGCCTCGGCGTACGCCTCCCACGGCTGCGAAACGTGCTCTCCTGCGAAGTAGGCGGCGTCATCCGAGACTGTGATCTTCTGCGCGGCCAAGGTGGAGCTGACCACGCTGTACGTGAACACGCCGGCGACTAGGAGAACCGAGCCCGCGATGATCACCAATAGTCCGAGCAGAGGGACCGCTCCGGTCCGGCGGTTGGTAGCTGCCATGTCCTGACGGTCCCGAGGAACCCGTCGATACATATCGTCCGTAGTGGATGAAACTCAATCCGGAAGCGATGAGATCCTTCGCCAGCCGGCCGGCTTCGAGCGACGCCGCTGTCGCTGTGGTCTCATCGGGGTAGCCGATGGCGACAAGAGTTGCCATGACCGCCTCCTTCCATAGCCGCGCGTCTCTGTCGTGTCGCCGCGGCACGGCACGGCGGCGTCCCGATCAGTGAGCCACGGAGAGCCACGGACCCGCACCCAGCCGATCCAACGCCTTCGCCAACGACGTGGTCCCCGTCCGGCCCCACCCGGCACCGATCACCCGTATCGGACGATGATGGCATTCCCCGGTGCCTAGACGCCCACTGCCAATGCCCCAGCACGTGAGTGGCTCTCAAAATCACTGATTTGATCATCCCGGCCGCGCGACGATCATCGCGACGGCCCCGCCCACGTGGCGTCTCGGATCGGCGGCGGCCTCACGCGGAAGACGAGGACAACGCCAGAGATCACGATGAGGTATCGCTCGTCAGGTCGCTGAGCTGTAGGTGCTCCATCTTGTCGTTCGGTCGCCGGACCGGTAGGTGCGCAGGCGGTGCTCCCACTGCGGGCGAAGGGCAGGACTGCTGCCCAGTACGGGCACAATGCTCGTCACGAGTTTTAGTTCGCGGACTCGGCGCAGGACGTTGAATCCCGGCCAGCTCAAGATGTCGAACCCGTATCGATCAGCGAGGTCGCCGTACGCATCGCCGGCGTAGTCGAAACGCAGCTTGCCGACCGCCAGCGGCGTGAAGTCCCACTCGCGAGGGCCGACGCAGGTGGAGTCGAAGTCGCAGATCACCGGGCCGTCCGGGCCGGGGATGAGGTTGCCCATGAAGGCGTCACCGTGAATAGGTCCCCGGGGTAGCTCGAACGTCAGGCCGGCGAGTTCGGCTTCCACCTGATCACATTGGTCCTTGAGGTAGCCGACGACCTCGGCGGCCACGCCGTCAGGCTCCTCCAGCCGCTGCCGGATCTCCTCCATCGGTGACCACTCGGGCAGCCCTCCAACCGGAGGCGGCAGGGCATGAAACGCCGCCAGGATGTTCGCCAGATCGGCACCCGTTGGGGCAGGTCCCACTGGGGCTACCTCTCGCCAGAGAGTCAGCCTGAGCCCGTCGATCGTAATCGGCTGTTCCAGTTCGGGTACGAGCCGAACGGCGGGCACGTCGTTTACCGCCAGCCATCGCGCGACCTCGATGACCTTGTCGACCCTCGTGGCCATGGTCTCGGAGCCAGCGATGCGAACGACGACCCCGGCGTCAGGAAGCCGGAAAACGGCATTGTTGGTGAACTTGATCAGTTCAGCGTTGGAGACGTCGAGCCCGGCTATCCCACGCAGTGCCTGCAGAACCGCGTGCAGTCTGTCTCGGGTCATCCGACCCTTTTGCCGCTCGCCGTCGTGCCGTCGCGCTCCCATCCTGCCTGCAGAGTAGCAACGCGCTGGGCCAGCGCCACCGCCCGTTCATCCCGAGGATGGCGCTCAGCGGCGGCGAGCAGTGGCGTCAGCCTGTCGATGGTTCTCACTGAACGCATGCGCTCAGCAAGGTCAACCGCCTCGTTGCCGGCCTGTGCGCCGAGGTCAATCTCATCGTTATCGAGGTAGACACTGGCGAGCGCGGTGAGTTCGAACGTCCGGCTGCGCGTCATCCCGTCCGCGCGCAGATTGAGGCTGCCAGCCAGGTGAGTGATGGCCGCCCGGGCCGGATCATCCGTCTGCCCAGTCGGGGCGAGAAGGCCGTAGACCATGCCCATGAGCGCGTGCAAATCCGCGGTACCGAAGAAGCTGACCCAGCCGGGTACATGATCGGTCCGGGGCCTCGTGAACTCGTCCTGGGCTCGCCCGAGCGAGCTGAGCGCTTTGTTTCGGTCGCCCATCAGCGCGTAGGCCCAGGCTTCGTTGGCGCAGAGCATCGCGATGGTGAGCGGGTCGTCCGCGTCCTGTGCCACGAGTTGACCAAGTTGAAAGAACTTCAGGGCTTCGGCGATGTAGGCCCGGTGGAGGTGAAGCCGGCCGAGCCGGTAGAGCACATTGGCCGCCAGGGACAGATCTTCACACTCTCGCGCTTCCTCCAGCGCCCGCGCAAAAAGCCGGCGGCCCGCAGAGAAGAGGCCGACGTCGAAGGACGTCCAGCCAGCCAGGTTCTGGAGATCGGCGAGTGCCAGACGCAGCCTTAGCTTTGCCTCGCCGACGATGGTGGCACTCGTCAGGATGGCCCGGACGTAAGCGGTCTGGGCCAGTACGGCATCGCGGCAGGCTCCCCCGCCGTACTGATAGTCCAGTGCTCGCAGCACACCGATGATGTGTTCGTGCTGCGTCACGTCGCTGAATCCGACGTGAGTCGGCACGGGAGTAGGAATCCGGCTGCTCGGCTGCCACCAGCGGGACGCCTCCCGCGACGAGACTCCCATGGTGATCGTGGCGGAATGCGACAGCAGCTGCCGCACTTCGGTGAGCTCGTCAACGGGTACGGCATTCGCGGCGATCGTGGTCTGCCAGGCCGGGGACTCATCCGTGTCATATGCCAAGCCCATGTATCCGCGAGGAACGCCGAGTCCGTCGGCAATGCGCACGAGTAGGTCGTACGCCATCACCTGTCGCCCTCTGACGATCTCGTATACCTCGGAGGGCGATTGCCCAGTCATCGCGGCGATCCGCCGTTGGGAGAATCCACGCTTTCCTAGAGCCTTGTAGACCGTCGCAAGATCACGTACACGCAGCGCAGCACGTACCTCTGGGTGCTCCCAGGTCACTGGCGGCGGCCTGTCGCCGTCGGACCGCTCAAGATTCACGACGAACTCCGGAGGGGTTGAATGAGTTGCTCAGGATAACGCCCGCGGCACTGATTCACATACGGCTGCTTAGCGTTTCTGCCTAGCCGCACTAGGCGCCCGCCTGATTAGCGTAGGCGATCGTTTTCACGACTTACTTAGCGGCCATTGTTGTTGCCATTCTCGTAGCAGAAGCCAAGCGACCGAAGATCATTTCCAGTACTGACCAGCCTGGCCGCAAGACACTTCAGCGGCGGACGGGAGGCGCACGGTGGCAGCAGCGAACACGTACTACGCGGTGTCGGCTGATCAAGCGCTGAGCGAGGCGCAAGCGGTCCTCGACGAGCACGTGACGTCCAGCAGCACCGGCCGGTGCCTGGCCTGTGATTCGCTCGGGCCGTGCTGGCGGCGGGAGAGCGCGACACGGGTGTTCTCCCGGACGTTGCGGCTGCCGACGCGTCAGCCCGGGGCGACCCGGCCGGAGTTGGTCGGCGCGGTGCGTCTGAGCGTGCCGGGCCTGCGGGCAACGAGGTAGCGGTGTACGCCGATGCTGCCGCCAGGGGACGTGCTGCTTGTGGGCGCAGCAGCGGCGAGCGTGCAGTTCGCCGCAAACCGGGCCCTTCGGTTCTGTGTGATTCGAATCGATCCGGCCGTGGCCGACGACGGGTGGATTTGGCTGGAGGGGTCCGTGCTGGATCCGGCGGGGCGGGCGATGGAGCGGCGCCGGATCTTCGTACAGGTGGCGGGTCTGCGGTTGCTGGCTCCTGCTTGACCCGCGGTGACCGGGATGGCTGATGGAGCTGCCGCAGAGCGCTACGCGCCGCTGCACCTGGCGGAACGCCCTGGTGGCGTATGCCGGGTCTGCGGTGACCCATGGCCGTGCGTTGCAGAGCGGACGGCGCTGCTGAAGGAGTACCGAGGGGCGCGGTCTCAGTTGCTGATCTATCTGTCTCTGCAGCTGTGCGAGGCGCTGGAGTGCAACCCGGTCGGGTTGGCCGGCGACCTGTGCTCGCGGTATCTGAGCTGGGTCCCACCGTTTGATACCGGGTTCGGCCCGACGCCGCATGCGGGCGACACAGACGAAGGGAACGGTCGACATGCCTGACGTAGCACCGGACGCCTCGGTGAAGGGGAAACCGTTGATGGGCACCGCCTCCGACGACCTCCTCCGCGAGGTGGCCGAGCAGGTCGCCGACGGCCTCTCCCAACGCGGCTACGCCTTCGTCGAAGACGACAAGATCGAGGCACTCACGGCGACGCTGCAAGCGTTCCTCCAGGCCGCCGGGATCCCGGTCAATCCTTCCGGCAGAGCCAGCTCCCCACCGACCGACGGCGCTGACCTCTGAAATGAACCAGCGACTTGGCCGCGCGCAGTGGAGAATCCTTCGCTACCTGCCGGTAAGCCAAGCGCGCGACTCGCCCACAAGAGGTGCCCGCCAGCGGCGGCGCGTTCTAGGCGGCAACATCAACGAGACCGGCACTACTCCTACCGCGTCGCCCGCACCCGCACCGCCGCAGCCGACCAGCCCGCCAGCAAGGATTGACCCGAGGACGGACAGCCGTCCACCCAACGGATCCTGACAACGAAGGAGTGGTCATTGATCATGGTTCGGCTGTGATCGTGGTGCTCAAACTGAGCAACCGTCTGGTGCTACCTCGCTTCACGACCCATCGCGAAGCTTCGAGAAGTATCAGCGGTCGGCGTCGAGTCCCTCCGGGACGACTCCTGGACCCCCTGATCCATGAACATAGGCCCGGCGAATCGTGAGGACATATTCGAGCAGCGTGATCATCATGTTCGTCGTTGATTGGCGGTTGCGTGCGTCCATCGCGACGACGGGCACGTCCGACGTGACGGCCAGAGCGTCTCGAACGTCATTCGCATGGTGATACTGCATTCCATCGAAGCAGTTGATGGCCACGATGTAGGGCAGTCTCCGGTATTCCATGTAGTCGATCGCAGCGAAGCAGTCTGCCAACCTTCGGGTGTCGACAAGAACGACAGCGCCCACACAACCCCGGACGATCTCGTCCCACATGTACCAGAACCGGGTCGAACCGCCCGGGCCGAACAGATACACCACAAGATCCCGGTCGATGGACACCCGGCCGAAATCCATCGCGACCGTCGTGGTCATCTTTCCGGGCACCTGGCGGTTGTCGTCGACGCCCACCCCGGCGCTGGTCATGACGGCCTCGCTGGTCAGCGGCGTGATCTCCGAGAGACTGCCGATCACGGTGGTCTTACCCGCGCCGAACCCGCCCAGGATGGCAATCTTGCAGCTTGTGACCCGCGGCGAGCCGTCTGTCGGTGAGGGCGGCGGCGGCTTCGCCCGGTTGGGAACGATGATGAAGCGGCTGCCGAGCCCTTGCCGCGTCGGCGGCGTGCGGTTGCCGACGTTGCAGGCCAGTACGCCGTAGATGTCCTCGGCCGACAGCTGTTCAGGGGCGCCCTCATGACCGCGGATCAGGATCCGGTCGAGGTCAGCGATGTGATGTGGCCGCAACGACAGTTGGTAGATCTTTTTACCAACCGCATTGCTGACGGGTAGCTCTAGGCCCTCACCGGTGTGCACGACGACGACAGCCCGGGCGTCGCTTTGTTTCAGCGCGTCGATGATCGCGCTCCAGGCGAGGGAGCCATCGCTGGTCACGATCAGCGGATGGTCGTCGCGTCGGTCGATTGCCGAAGCCAGGTGCACGAACAGCATGCCCGAGGTAGCGGCGGCCGCATCGCGCAGGTGCTCGACGAGTTGCCGAGTCGTGGGATTCGTCAGCTCGGTGATGGCCTCCGGTGACACCCCCGCGTGCTCGATCAGCGTCTCAGGATGCAGTCGCTCGGACGCCGTCGCGTCGCTGATGAGCAGAACCCGGGAATCGGGATCCTGCATGCGGATGAGCGGCGGACCGTGCAGACGCGGCGGCGACGACGGCATGTCCTCGCCGGCCGGCGAGGACGGTCCACCGTCGAGCCGCTGCAGGACCTGCGCCCGGACCCTGGCGAAGGGCCGGCTCAGCGCGGAGATACGCAGCTCACCGTCGGGACCGGGTGTCGCGATCGTCGGCGCGATCGTCGTCGAGTCGTCGATGTAGGACGACACGTTGTCGAGAACCTGTGTCACATCGTCGGTCCGCATGGTCCCGAGCAGGACGTCGCGTATCCCGGGCAAGAAGTCGTACATCGGCTCAGGGCCCGGGAAGGACACCGGTGTGACCAGGCCGCCGTAGATGATCTCCGCAAGATGGGACGCGTTGGACGAGGAAAGCATGATGCTCTGCACGAGTTTCATGACCTTCGGGTGCAGAGGGGCGGCGGCGAGGTAACCGGCGAGCCGGTACGCCTCCGGCGACGCCTCTGCACGGAAACGCATCACCCGGTGCAGGGCCGGTGTCCGCGGACGCGGTACGGGTGTCGTCGTCAGGCTGCCGCCCGCCGTCCTGACGATCGCCACCGCACCGTCGACACCGCCCTCGGCAGCACCTGCGACCAGCTTCGCCCAGGGGTTCAGCCAGCCGGGGTTGACTTCGAGCACCGGTACGGCGTAACGCTCCCGGCGTGGCCGTCGCCACGGATAGTCCCGGCGCTGCACCGTGAGTTCGCCGTTGGGCCGGGCGAAACCGGTCGCGGCGAGGTGGGCCGGAACGGGCGGCAGGCACGTGCGTGACCACAATCGTTCGGGCAGGGGTTGCAGGATCGCCACCGGCCCGTGCCGCGCCCAGTGCCGTAGGGCGCGGCGGATCTCAGGTTGCTGCCAACCCGCACCGACGCAGTCGCTGACGACCAGGACGAGGGTGCGCCGCGTGGGGTCGAGCAGCTGGTGCGGCCGGCGGGCGCCGTCGGCGGACAGGAGAGAAAGCTGTCCGGCGGGCTCCACGACCAGCCGGTGGACGGTCACCGCACGGAATGCGCCGAGCCGCCGGAACAACGCGACGATCTCGGTGCTCATCGTGGCCCACAACCCGGCCGGATCGTGTTCCACCACCACCGCGAGGTTCAGCGCCCGGTCGCCCGTGGGTCGCGTGATCGGCCGCCAGCGGCGGTGCTCGGCGTACCACTGGGCGGTGGCGTCCTCGTCCAATTCTGCGCAGTCGCGGGAGGCTACCGTCCGCTTCAGCGGCCGCAGCGCTCGCAAGAGCTCTAGTGTGGACAGGGTCGCCCTATCGTCGGGCGTCACCCGTACGGGATGTGCCGGGGCGACCTCCGGGTGCTCGGAAGACGGCGCCACCTCGGCGTCGAGACTACGGGTCTGCTGCGGCTCGAGGGCGTGCAGCGCCGCCGATTCCCGGGCTTCCTCCGAAGTCGGTTGGGGTTTCGCCGCTACCGGTGGCCGCAAGGAGCCGTCCGTCTCAGGGACCTGAGCCACTGGAGGAGGCGACGGTGAAGCGGTAGCCGCTTCCTTGGCGGGCAGGTGGGCGGCGAGCCAGAGCGCTTCGCTGAGCTCCCGGGCGTCCAGCGTGACGCCGGCGGCGGTGAGTACCTGCTGCAGCTGGTCGATCGACATGCTTAGGCCGGCGAGTTCAGCTGGCGCAGGATGAGGCCGGCCAGGTGCTCCCGGGCACCGCGGTCGCCGTCGGCGGAGGCCTTGTCGAGGAGGTACACGGCGTTGAGAAGCTGGTCGGTGGCCATCTCCCCTGTCTCGCGGCGGGCCAGGAACGAGGTGATGAGGTCCTCGTTCGTCTCGGCCCGGTCAACACCCAGGTGCGCCGCGACGATCTCACTGAGACGCGCACGGTCCGGCGACGGCAGGTCCAGTCGCACGCACCGCCGCAGGAAGGCGGACGGGAACTCCCTTTCCTGGTTGCTCGTCATGATGATCAGCGGGAACTCCCGGCAGGCAACCTGACCGTGGTTCACCCGTACCTTCGGGCCGTGATCGGCCGGCTGCAGCCAGACCTCTGGGGTCGTGTCGGCGATCCGGGCCAGCTCCGGGATTTCGTACTCACCCTCCTCGAAGATGTTGAGGAGATCATTGGGAAAGTCGAAGTCGCTCTTGTCGATCTCATCGACAAGAAGGACCCGGGGGATTGCGTACGGGACAAGCGCAGTGCCGAGCGGACCCAACCGCAGGTAACGCCCCAGATGACTGTCGGCAGCGTCACCGGTGCTGGCATCCTCGACCCGGCCGATCGCATCGTACCGATAGAGACCGTCGCGCAAGGCCGACCTGCTCGTGATCGGCCAGCGCAGCACCGCACCGAGCCGGAGCTCGTGCGCGACGGCGTAGGCGAGGGTGGACTTCCCGACGCCCGGTTCGCCCGTGACGAGCAGGGGGCGCCGCAGGTACAGCGCGGTGTTGACCAGGTCGATCGTGTCGGGATCGGCCTGATAGGTGGTGGCCAGGGCGGTTCGCCGATGGCCGTGCGGCGTCGACGGGGTTCGGTCGAACTTCGCCACCGGCTCCCCGTTGAAACGGCGCCACGGTGGTGGCTCCGGCAGTCGCTTGATCCCGTCATGGACGGTGCCGGTGCCAGTGAATATCCGCCAGTCGTCGTTCATGAATGCCACTCCTCGGGGCGGACCAGCCGGTCGCGAGGCGGCCGGCGTAATGGGTCGTCGAAAAGAAGCACCAGATCCGCACCGCAATGGGTGGCCGATCCGGTGCCGGCAGCTTGGGCGCGCAGCCGGCGAACGCGTTCGGGAAGCTCGGGTAGGCGCACTCCGGCCAGTGCCTCGCCGAGCTGCCGCAGGAACGCGTCGCCGGCGCAGCTTTCACCGCGGCAGCCCTCGCAGTCGCCGCGGCGCCACAACATCACCGGGATCCCGCAGGACAGTCCGACCTCCACGACGGGCTGGTTCCCGGACCGCAGCGGTGACGCGGCGAACATCAGGACGCAGCGGCGGTGGTCCTGGGAGAGCCAGCCCTCCGCCGCCTCGTGGGTGCGCCGGTCCGTGCAGGACACCCGGTCGTCCTCGGTGCCGAGGGCGCGGCCGGCACCCGTGATCCAGCGCTTCTGCCACTCCGGGACGAGCCGGTCGTTGTCCAGGCGCGACTGGTCGCGCACCAGCACGGCGTGTTTGCGTCCCAGCGCCGACCAGGGCTGCTCCGGCCAAATCTGCCAGGACTCGAAGTCCACCTCCAGCAGCGGTGGCGGGAGGAAGACCTCGACGGTGACATCGCCACCGTCGGCCGCCAGAGACGTGAGCTGGCGAGGCAGCTCGGCGCGTAGCAGATTCAGGGCCTCCCCCAGGCTCAGCGGCCGGGTCTCCAGGGGCACCGGAATCACCGTCGCCGCGTCGAAGTAGTGCCAGATGCTCACCTCCAGCCTGGTGTGGTCGAACCCGGCCGGGCGCAGCCGGACCATCAGCGACGACTGCCCGCCGGACTCGGCACCGGCGTCCAGGCGTGCCGTCGTCTCCTTCCCGAGCCGCAGCCGCCCGGCCGTGACGAGAGCCCAGTCGCGGACCAGCTGGGCGTCCTTGCCGGTCAGGTCGCGAACCAGGTCGGCGGCGTAGCGCAGCACGTACGGCAGCTCTCCCGCAAGAGGTGGCATCAGGGCCGACAGCTCGGTGACCACGTCCGCGCTGTCGACCAGCGGCCGAGCGGGGGCCGGGCTCTCCCGGCCGACCGCGCGCAGGAACCGGTCCTGGTGGTCCTCCGGCATTGTCACGCGCGCCAGGATCCCGCGAAGTTGCCGCTCCTCCTCCAGGAACAGGCGGTTGGGCTTGGCGTGGTCGAGCGCGTCGCAGGCGGCGGACCACTCCTGCTCGGCGGCGTGGAAGACGTCGTGTGCCCGGATCAGCCGCCGGTAGATCGCGGGGTCGGCCTCCCGCAGGGCCCAGATCGGCACACCGAGTCCGCCCATGTCGGCCCCGCGCCGCCGGTTGGCCTTGGCGAAACCGCACACCCCGCCCGTCTTGAGGTTCAGCACCGGGCCGCCCGACATGCCGGGGGGAATCTCCCGGCCACCCAGAATTAGCATCTGGCGGACACCGCGACCATGGAACCCGTCGAACGTCAGCGTCGCCGAGGTGTGGTCCAGGCCTGGCTGGTAGACGCTGGAGAGACCGGCGATGTGCAGCGAGGATCGCAGCGACGGCGTCCGCTGATCCAGATAGGCACAGGTCCGGACATCGGTCGCGGCACTAACTTCCACAACCGCCAGATCAGGGTACGGCCAGAGCTCACCATCCCGAGCCGGAGCCGAGGAGTAGAGGACCTCGCCCTCCCATTCAGACCCGTCGTGGCGCACGAGCACAGTCTGGCGGCCGCCCACCACGTGCGCACACGTCACGACCAGGCCCGGTGCGGCGAAGAATCCACTCCCGGTCAGCGCTTCGCCCGTGATCTCCACTTGGGAGTCGTGCAAGAGCCGCGCGGCGACGTCGGATGGCTTCACAGGCTCTCCGTTGACGGGGACGGACAACGGTAACCAGGCGATCGATAAGCCGAGCGCTTGTGGCGGCTGCCGGACACTAGCCTTGACAGTCGGCTCGCATCACGCATTGAGCCTTTCCAGCTGACCTTGCGGGTCAGGACCGGTACGGCAAGCGTGCACATCGATGAGAACAGGCTCCAGGTACGACAGCAGTCGACCAAGATCTGATGCCCGACCGGGAGCCTGGCCCGCGCCGATCGTGCCGGCCCACCCTCGTCCTGCAGTCCATAGAAGCCAACCACTACGCAGGTTGAACGTGGGCTCACTGCTGGAGGGCCCGGGCTTGCATGAGGCGTCTGGCGCCATCAACGCGGACCATTACCCACACACCTCATTGATCATCAGCGATGCCAAGGCGCCGACACTGATCGCGCCGACCACCCCAGCATGCTCGACGAAACAGCCATGTTGCAGGCGCACCGATACGTACGAAAACCATGCTCTATCGCGGGTTCGAACACATGCGACGCTGGATATCGTTGGAAGTTCAGCTGTACGCCTCAAGCTCGATCCATTCACTTCCGTGGACGTAGAAAGTACCCGCCTCACGGCTATCGTGTTCTGTGATGCCCGGTCTCTCGGAAACCGAACCTGCATTTGCCAATGGTGGGGTGCCTGATGCCACGACGAACTGTTGTCGCCGATCCTGATTTCGGTCGCACGCTCAAGGAGCTGCGTGAACAGCATGGCTTATCCCTGCGGCGCCTCGGCGGATTGATCCACTGCTCGCACGGCCACCTTTGGGATCTTGAATCGGGCACCAAACGGCCGAGTGTGTCGGTTGCACTGCTACTGGATCAGGCCCTCGATGCGGGCGGGCGGTTGTCCGCCATGGTGCACGAGGTGTCAGCCGACACCGGCACCCGGCTCGTCGTCAGCGAACAAGCGGTTCGTTCCGCGCCGCCCGGGTTAGAGTTCGCGCCGGACTGGCGGCACGGCATAGATGTTGCTGTTGATCTTTGGCGAGGCGATATGCATCGACGGACCATTCTTAGGCAGGTCAGCTTCAGCGCGACGGCATTCCTCCCGGCAGCGATGCGACGGCTCATGTCGTCGCTTGACGAGCGTCCGGCCGGCGACGGCACGCGGCTGATCGGTGCGGCCGACGTCGAGACCGTACGCCGGATGACCTCGACGTATCGAACGCTGGACAATCAGTTCGGTGGTGGCCATATCCGCGACAGCCTGGTGCGCTTTCTCAACACTGATGTAACTGAATTGATCAACGGCCGCTATAGCATGGCGACCGGCCGCCAACTGCTATCCGCGGTCGCGGAGACGACCCAACTGGCCGGCTGGGCGTCGTACGACGCAGGCATGCACGGGTTGGCCCAGCGATATCTGATCCAGGCCCTGCGCCTCGCGGCAAGTGCCGGTGACCGCGCGCTCGGAGCGGAGATCCTGGCGGCCATGAGCCACCAAGCCGCATTCTTGCGCGCCTCCAGCGAAGCGGTGGATCTGGCCCGCGCAGCCAGCCGGGCTGCCGCGGAAGCCGGCATCGCCGCGATCGAGGCGGAGCCGGCGGTCCTCGAAGCCCAGGGTCATGCTGTCGGCGGTGATGAGAAAGCATGCGCTTCGGCGCTGACCAGGGCAGAAGCGATATTCGACAAAGCAGATCGGACAAGCGAGCCGCAATGGATCGGCTACTTCGATGAGTCGTATCTGGCGGCCAAGTTCGGCCACTGCTTCACCGCTCTGGGCCGAGGGGACATCGCTCAACGGTTCGCCGCCAGGTCTCTCGACATGGACGGCCGGCAGTACGCACGAGGACGGCAGTTCAATCTCGTCCTGCTCGCCGTGGCTCATGCGCAAAGCGGTGAGCTGGAAGAGGCGGCCCGCGTCGGTATCGACGCGGTTGAAGCTTGCGAAGGGCTGTATTCAATACGTGCTCGCGACTACCTGACGGATCTTGCCGATCGCCTCTCCAAGCATGTCGGACTGCCCACCGTACGCGACTTCGCCGAGCGGGCCAGGCCGATCTTGGAGAACGTCTAGAGTTTTCCGGTCGCCTTCCACAGCAGCAGAGCGAGCAGCCCGGACACGGAGCCGGCCCCGACGATGGCGCCGTTGTCGATGTATTGCTGGACCTCGTCGAGCGGGATCCAGCCGATGCTCTCGGCCTCGTTGATGTCCGGTGCCGCACCGGTGAAGTCGGCGCCACGGGCTAGGTAGACGATGTTCTCCTGGTCAATCGTTCCCACCATCGGCTGGAAGCTGATCAGCTTCTCCATACCGCGCGGCCGCCAGCCGGTCTCTTCTTCGACTTCCCGGGCAGCGCAGGTCATGGCGTCCTCGGCTGGGTCGAGATATCCGCCGGGCAGCTCCCAGACCCAGCGGTCAACGATGAAGCGGTGCCGCCACATCATGAGCACACGCTCGTCGTCGTCGAGCACGATGACCATCGCGGCGGCCGGAACGCGAAGAACGTACTGCTCGAATCGGACCCCATCGGGTAGCTCCACGTCCGCAATGCTCAGCACCGCCCGGCGGGTGTCGTCGATGACGCGTTCCCCGTGGATGGTCCATTGACTGGCTCGCTTCGGCTGGACGCTCATGAGCGCACAGTAGCCGCACGCCATTCGGGTTGTACTCCGACGCCAGCAGCGTCGGCTGACAGCGGCTGACGGCTGTCGCCTTCATTTCCGCCTCACCGAACCGCGACGCTGATAGCCGAAACACATGGTGGACGGAGGCGAATAGTGGCGGCAGCGAACACGTACTACGCGGTGTCGGCTGATCAAGCGCTGAGCGAGGCGCAAGCGGTCCTCGACGAGCACGTGACGTCCAGCAGCACCGGCCGTTGTCTGGCCTGTGATTCGCTCGGGCCGTGCTGGCGGCGGGAGAGCGCGACACGGGTGTTCTCCCGGACGTTGCGGCTGCCGACGCGTCAGCCCGGGGCGACCCGGCCGGAGTTGGTGGGCGCGGTGCGTCTGAGCGTGCCGGGCCTGCGGGCAACGAGGTAGCGGTGTACGCCGATGCTGTCGCCTGGGGTTGTGTTGCTCGTGGGCGCCCGGGCGCTTCGGTTCTGTGTGATCCGGTTCAACGCGGGCGTGGCCTACGACGGGTGGATCTGGCTGGAGGGGTACGTGCTGGATCCGGCAGGGCGGGCGATGGAGCGGCGGCGGATCTTCGTGCGGGTGGCAGGCCTGCGGTTACTGGCTCCTGCCTGACCCGGGGTGACCGGGATGGCTGATGGAGCTGCCGCTGGGTCCCCCGTTTGATACCGCGTTCGGCCCGACTCCGCAAGCGGACGACACAGACGAAGGGAACGGTCGATATGTCCGACGCAGCACCGGACGCCTCGGTAAAGGGGAAGCCGTTGATGGGCACCGCCTCCGACGACCTCCTCCACGAGGTGGCCGAGCAGGTCGCCGACAGCCTCTCCCAACGCGGCTACGCCTTCGTCGAAGACGACAAGATCGAGGCACTGACGGCGACGCTGCAAGCGTTCCTCCAGACCGCCGGGATCCCACTCAACCCTTCCGGCAGAGCCAGCTCCCCGCCGGCGCGCGACTCGCGGTAAGAGGTGCCCGCCAGCGGCGGCGCGTTCTAACGGTGGATCGTCTTGCCAGACAGAGTTGACGCGCGCCTATACTGGTCCTATGACTAGGAAGCCGCTGCGTCTCATGGGCGCCCACGAGATCCGCCTTCGCCTCGGGGTGCTCAGCCGGCAACGCGTGTACCAGATCACCGGCAAGGAACACTTCCCGGCACCCATCGCCGATCTCGCCGCCGGCAAGGTCTGGCTGGAGGATGACGTCGAAGAATGGATCAGGCAGCGACGGCCGAGGCAGAGCAAGCCGCAGGCAGATCGGCACCCAGCCCCGGACGAACCAATCCGCCCATAGCTCGACCTGATCGCGGGCAAGCACCAGACCCGCTGTTCAGTTCGGCACTCGTGCCGCCGCCCACAGCTCGACGATCTTGTCCGCGGGCACCGGCCGGGAGTAGAGGTAGCCCTGGCCGTACTGATAGCCGAGCTTCTTGATCAGATCCTGCTGTTCCTCGGTCTCGATGCCCTCGGCCACCGAGGAGAACTCCAGAGCCCGCGCCATCTGGCTCACCGCCGTCGCGACCGCCGACTGCCGGCCGACCGTGGTGATCGACTCGACGAAGGACCGATCCAGCTTCAGCGAGGTGACAGGGGTGGTGAGCAGCAGGCCAAGCGACGACGCGGCGGTGCCGAAGTCGTCGAGGGCCAGCTTGACGCCGAGCGCCCGCAGCCCGATGAGGGCCTGATTCGACTCCTCGTCGTCGAGGACGGCGGTCTCGGTCACCTCGATGGTGAGGTTGCCGGCCGGCAGGCCGGTCTCAGCGAGCACCGCGGCGACGTCGGCCACGAACCCGGGGGTGCGCAGCTGGCGGCCGGCGACGTTGACGCCCACCGACATGGACAGCGCCTCCGGCCGCGTGCGGCGCCACTCCGCGCCCTGACGGCAGGCGGTGCGCAGCGCCCACAGGCCGATCGGGACGATCTGCCCGGTCCGCTCGGCGAGCGGGATGAACTCGACCGGCGGCACCATGCCACGGGTCGGATGGTGCCAGCGGATCAGCGACTCCACGCCGGTGATCCGTCCGTCGGCGAGGCGCACGATCGGCTGGTAGACGAGCAGGAACTCCTCGTTCTCGATCGCCTGGGCCATCTCCCGGATCAGGACCGCCTCGGCGTTGATCCGGGCGCCCATCTCGTCGGTGTAGTGCACCCACATGTTCTTGCCGCGGCGCTTCGCCTCGTACATCGCGATGTCGGCGGTGCTGAGCAGCGCGGACGGCTCGTCGCCGGGCTGGGCCGGCGCGATGCCGATGCTGGCCCGGGTCACCACGGTGTGCTGCTGGATCTCCAGCGGCACGGCGAGCCGGCGCTGGATCTCCTCGGCGATCAGGGCGGCGTCGTCCGGTCCGGCGCCGGGCAGCAGGATGGCGAACTCGTCGCCGCCCTGCCGCGACACCAGGTCGCCGGGGCGGACCGCGGCGCGCAGCCGATCGGCGACCGCGACCAGCAGTTCGTCTCCGGCCGCGTGCCCCATCGTGTCGTTGATCTCCTTGAAGTCGTCGAGGTCGATGTGCAGCATCGACGACCTGCGGATCAGCAGCCGGGGGATCTCCTCGGAGAAGTGGGTGCGGTTCGCGAGCTGGGTGAGCGCGTCGGTCGCGTTCGCCTCGTCGAGGCGGCCGATCAGCTGCATGTTGTCGTGGAACGCGACGAGCTGCCGGCCCGCGACCAGGAAGGTGATCACGACGACGCCGACGGTCGCGCCGACCAGCTGGGAGGTGGCGCTGTCCGGCAGCATCAGGAAGAACACCAGGAACGTCACGGCGATCATGCCGTACGGGAGCAGGCTGTACGGCCGGCGCTTCTTGCGGTCCTGGACGGCCCCGATACGGATCAGCACCACCTGGATCCACGGCCCGATCGCGATCAGGACGGACGGCAGAAGCCTGATGACGAAGACGTACGAATGCTCCGTGCTCTGAAAATCACCGGGCAGGAACGTGCTGACGCCCTGGACCATCGCGGCACTGACCATCGGCCAGGCGGCGATGCGGGCCATCGGGGGCGACTTGATCAGCGCGACCTTGGTGGCGGAGAACGTGGCGACGAGCACGAGCGCGGCGGTGACGCTGGCGTTGACCCGGTCGACGTGCACGCTGGAGATCGGGTTGAACGCGAAGCACCAGGCCACGACGCCGCCGCCGACGAGCACGGTGGTGGCGTCGAGCCAGAAGACGAAGCGCTCCCGGTGGGAGCGCAGACCCTGCGGGAAGATCAGGCAGGCGATGACGTTGCTGCTCATGCCGACCGCGAAGAACACGGTCTGCACCATGCCGCCGGTCATCGACGGCGCGCCGGGCGCGAAGAGCGTGTGCAGGAACTGGTACGTGTCGCCCACCGTGAAGGACGCGCCCGCAAAAGCGATCATCGACCAGAAGCGGCGGTAGCGGGCGTGCGCGAGGCTGCGCAGACGCCACCCGCCGAGCGCGAGAGCGGCGTCGAGCGGCACCTGCACGCCCCAGTAGATCCGGGTCTGCGCGTCGGGGTTGCCGGTGAAGACGACGAATAGCAGCGACCCGAGCAGGGTTATCCCGAGCAGGCTCAGCAGGACGGGATCTCGTCGCAGGCTGTCGAAGGGACGCACATACCGTAGATCGGTCCGGCTTTTCGTCTGCAAAGACTTTGCCGCCGGCAACGGTGGTGCAGTCGGGTTGCAGGGGGCACGCTCGGGCGCCTGCGGAGTGTCGGTTGCAGCCGGTCCGTGTCGCAGTGGATGAGGTTGTCGGGGCCAGCAGCGGCGTGTCGAGGTTGACGGGCCTTCGGGCGAGTTTCCGCTGGTAGGTGTACTCGTGCGCCGTTAGGGGACACGCTCGCCCGGTGCCGGCCGCGGCCGGAGCGACGAAGGGGCGAGTGCTTTCATGCCGGATCGAGATTTGGTGGTGATAGGTGGCTCGCTCGGTGCGTTGGAGGCTGTTACCAATCTGCTCGCCGGATTGTCCGCGGACCTGCCCGCCGCGCTGCTGATCGTCGTCACCCCGGCGCGGGCGCGTGACTTCGAGATATTCGACCGTGCCGGGCCGTTGCCGGCTGTGCCCGCGGTCGAGGGTGATCTGCTGCGGCCGGGGCGGGTGTACGTCGCCGGGCCGGATCGGCACCTGCTCGTCGGCCCGGACAACCGTGTACGGCTCAGCGCTGCTGCGCACTACAACCGGCTTCGCCCAGCGATCGACCCGCTCCTGCTCAGCGCCGCCCGCTGGGCAGGTCCGCGGACGGTCGGCGTACCGATGTCGGGTGTTTTCGACGACGGCATCGCCGGTCTGGCGGCGCTCGGTATGCAGGGTGGGCTGATCGCCGTGCAGGATCCGGAGGAGGCCGCCTACCCTGACCTGACCTGCCCGGCACAGCGATGCGGATGCGCCCGCACCAGGTGGGTACGGCTGCTGCCCTGGCCGCGGCTTTGCCGGGACTGCTGAACACGGCGGCGGCCGCGCCGGCCGAGCCTGATCCCGTGTTGATCACGGAGACCGACATGCTCCTCCGCGACAATGCCTCCCACAGTGGCGGCGACGAGGTCGGTCAGCCTGTTGCGGTGGGCTGCCCGGACTGTGGTGGCGGCCTGCGCCGCGTCGACACCGCCGGGGTCCCTCGTTATCGCTGCCATGTCGGGCACAGTTTCACGGCTGGTGACATGCTGGCCGCCCAGGCGCAGAACGCCGAGGCCGGCCTGCTGACTGTTGCCTCAACAGTGCGTGATCAGGCCGGGGTTTATCGGCAGCTCGCCGCGAAGCCGGCACTGGAGGCGATGCGGAGCGTTACCTCGTCGCCGCATCCACCGTCGACCGCGCCGCCGCCACGATTCAAGGACTCCACCAGGAGCTCGCCGCGTTCTCGGAAACGCCGCCGGCTGGGTTCTCCGCTGATGCTCCTTGATCGGTACGTGTCGGTGACGGTCTCTGCAACGGTCGTGCGCTGCGGGGCTGTGGCGCGACCGCTCGGTGTTTCCTCGCTGGCGTCGGATCAGCGCAGGTGAGCAGGCATTACTCGCCCTGGCTCACCTGCGAAACGGCGACACGTACACCCGTCTCGCAGCCGGGTCCGGTATCGACGTGGCCACCGCCTGGCGCTGCGTCCGTGAGGCTATCGACCTGCTCTCTGCCGCCGGAGACGACCTGGCCACCGCGGTGAGCCGCATTCGCCGGCTGGCTTTTCGCCATCCTGGACGGAACCCTGATCGCCAGCGCTGGAAGAAGCGCTGCAACCAGCAGCTCGCCCGGATCCGAGCCCGCCGCGAACGAGGCAACGCCACCCTCAAGACCTGGAAGGTACTGACCAAACTGCGCTGCTGCCCGTGCCGCGCGACCGTGATCGTGCAGGCCATCCTTGTGCTGCACCACGTCGAAGCCGACCGCTACGCAGGATGAAAAGGCTCACTGATATGAAACACGAAGTCGTCCTCCTCGACCGCGCCGTCCTCGCGGTAAGAAGCGCTGAGCCGCCAAGTCACCGGGGTCGCGCGTCGCCGAGTCGTACGCCTCAGGGCAAGTGCGAAACCGCCGGTCCGCCACCGAGCCTCTCCTGGGAGCGGCATGTCGTGACCGGTTTCCCGCCTGGCGGCTTGCTCACCTCGACCCTACCCGGGCCCGCGCCCGTTCGCCGATTCGAAGTGTGCCGCAATTGACCGCGATTTCTGCTGACGTTATGGCACGCAGGAATCACCCGCGTCATGATCATCGCCAGTCCGGGTGAACGCGGTGGACGGTCAATGGTGGGACACACGCCGCCCGAGGGCCAGTCTGCGCGGCCGTCTGTGCGGCGGTCAGCCGGTTGACCGTGAGCGCGGTAAGTCAGAGCGCGTGCGCCGCCTCCGTGGGGGCACGGCCGACGGTCAGTTCGCTGTGCAACACGAGCACGGCTCCACCGATCGCCGCGGCGTCCGATCCGCTGGCTGACGGCACGACACGTACCGGGTGCGCCCGGCGGGCGAACGTACGCCGGGTGACCTCCTGTTGGATCAACGTCTGGTAGATCGAGCCCGCCACGGCGAAGCTGGGACCTGCGAGCACGATCGCGTCGAGGTCGAACAGGCTGGTGATCGTGACTGCCGCGCAGCCCAGATAACGCGCGGACTGTTCGATGAGGTGTCGCGCCTGCGTATTGCCGGTGTTCGCGGCGGCGGCGATGCGTGCGAACCCGGTGAGGAAGTCCGTGTCTGCGGGGTCGAGCATCAGCTGCTCGGCGAGCCCGGATGTGGCCAGCGCCTGCCGGACGACGGCTGCCGGACCGGCATAGTTCTCCAGGCAACCGCGGTTGCCGCACGGGCACTCGTCGCCGTGGACATCGATGGAGATGTGACCGATCTCCACGCTGTTCGAGGAACTGCCGCGATACATCTCGCCGGCCACGACGACTCCGCCGCCGATCCCGGTGGCCATGTAGATGCAGCCGTACGTGCTACGCGGATCGACCGTGCCCAACCAGTACTCGCCGATCGCGGCAGCGGCGGCGTCGTTGTCGAGCAGGACGGGCAGGGCGAGGATCTCGGCAAGTCGCGGTGCGACTGGGTAGTCGCGCCACTCGTCGGTCGGTTGCGGGGTCAATAGCACACCGGCGGGCCGGTCCTGAGGGCCGTGGCTCACCAGGCCGACCCCGAGCACCCGTTCGTGATCGACGGCCGCCTCGTCCAGGAGCGCCTTCACCTGAGTAGCCAGGAACGGAAGCGCCTGCTGCGGCGGCATCTGGGCCGTGCCGCGAAACGAGGTCCTGGCCACCTGCCGCCCGGCCAGGTCGACGACCACGATGACGCAGGCATTGCGTTCGAGCTGTACACCGACGCTGTAGCGGGCGGTCGGGTTGAGCTGCAGCAGCCTGCGTGGCTTGCCACCGGTCGACACACCGCGTCCGGCCTCGACGATCAGTCCGTCGGCCATGAGATCCCGGACGACCTCCGAGATCGTCGGCGGTGTCAGGCCGGAGGAGGCAGCGAGTTCGATCCGGCTGATCGTGCGGGCGGCCCTGATCAGGTCGAGCACCAGCCCGCGCGTTTTCAGCCTGCTGCCCCAGACGGGACTGGTCGGCATGCGGGTCTCCTCGGCAGCGCTGCATCAGTTTCGCAAGGCAGCCTAACTTCGTCGGCCGGCATGCGTTGACGTCCCACACCGGCAGGCCGACCACCCCGGACATTGACTTTAGTAAATAGCCTAAATAAGCTTCTGGGAGCGCTCCCACGACGAACACCTCCGAACCCAAGGAGATCAAAGGATGAGACTTCGTCGTATTCTGCCGGCGGCCGGCGCCGCGACGGCACTGGTGGCCGGCGTCCTGGCCGCGGTCACACTGCCGGCCGCCGCGGCGACCACCGGATGCTCGGTCACCTACACGGTGCAGAGCCAGTGGCCCGGCGGGTTCACCGCAAACGTCGGCATCACCAACCTCGGGTCGGCCGTCACGAGCTGGACGCTGACGTTCGACTTCCCGAGCACCAGTCAGAAGGTCAACCAGGGCTGGAGCGCCACCTGGGCGCAATCCGGCGCACGCGTCACCGCGACCAGCATGAGCTGGAACGGGTCACTCGGGACGGGGGCGTCCACGTCAATCGGCTTCACCGGCGTGTCGAGCGGCACGAATCCGGTGCCGACTGCCTTCTCACTCAACGGCACCGTGTGCACGGGCTCCGTCACCCCGCCGACGTCGAGTCCTACCTCCGCTCCGCCGAGCACCCCGCCGCCGGACAGCGGACCCGCCCCGGAGCTCAAAGTCTCGGGTAAAAAGATCGTCACCGCGGACGGCCGGGCGTACCGGCTGCTCGGCGTGAGCCGCTCCAGTGGTGAGTTCGCCTGTGTGCAGGGCAAAGGGCTGTGGGACTCCGGCCCGGTCGACCAGGCGTCCGTCGACGCGATGAAGACCTGGAACATCCGCGCCGTACGAATCCCGCTGAATGAGGAATGCTGGCTCGGCGTGAACGGCTCGCCCAGCGGCGCCGCCTACCAGCAAGGCGTCAAGGAGTACGTGGACCTGCTGGTCGCCAACGGCCTCAACGTGATCCTGGATCTGCACTGGACGTGGGGCGCCTACACCACCGGGCCGGACTGGCACTGCACGGACGAACACGCGACCTGCCAGAAGCCGGCGCCCGACGCACGATATGCCCCGCAGTTCTGGACCGGCGTGGCAAACGCGTTCAAGGGCAACGACGCCGTCGTCTTCGACCTGTTCAACGAGCCGTACCCGGAGATCGCCAGCGACTGGAACAAGACCGCGGGCTGGCAATGCCTGCGCGACGGCGGCACCTGTACCGGCATCGCCTATGAGGTGGCCGGCATGCAGGACCTGGTCGACGCGGTCCGCGCCACCGGCGCCACGAACATGCTGATGATCGGCGGGCTCGAATGGACCAACGACATGCGGGAGTGGCTGGCGTACAAGCCGGTCGATCCGCTGAACAACATCGCCGCGTCCTGGCACGCGTACAGCTTCAATGCCTGCGCGAACGAGACGTGCTGGGACAGCCAGATCGCACCGCTCGCACAGCAGGTCCCCGTGGTCCTGGGCGAGTTCGGCCAGGACAACTGCGCCTTCGACTACATGCAGCGCCTGGTCACCTGGGCCGACGCTCACGACATGGGGTACCTGGCCTGGACCTGGAACCCGTGGGGATGCACCAGCGGCGCCGTACTCATCAAGGACTGGTCCGGCACACCGGAACCCGGCGTCGGCGAGGGCTTCAAAGCCCACCTGCTGACCCAGAGCCCGTACGTCTAGCGCTTCTTCCGGCCGGCTCCGCCACGGTGAGCCGGCCGGCCTTGCGGTCACCAACACCATGCCTCGTCGGTGACCGCACTGATGGCCGATGATGGACGCCGCGTACCGCGAGGTGCTGGGCAGCGGCCGGACCGGCGCACCGCAGGTCCGGTCAGTTCGGTGTGGTTGCGGCCGGCCGCTTCTCCAGGGCGAAGGTGTCCCGTGCCTTTCGTCAGAACTCGCGCCTTCGCAAGATCACCAGTCAAGGGCCAATCCCTACCGTTGGGTCAGGCCGGCCGGTACCGCACCGCTGAAGGTCCCTCAGCCACCATGCTGCCGGCGGTAGTCTCCACCCAAAGGCGGGCCTCGACCGTCATGTACGACCCTCGAGTTCCCGGCGCATCGATCACGAAGTTGAATCCCCGCGACCGGTTGTCAGCGCTGCGGCATTCCGTTTGGGTGTCGGCTCCTCCGCTGGCGGTCACGCACAGCGTAGCCATGAGCCCATCGTCGGCGACTGAGTTCGCGACCGTGCCGGTGACGCCGACGTTACGGCCGTACCACGTCACTGACAGGTTGGCGCCGAAGGCGGCACCATCCCAGGTGGTCTTGAGGGCGGGAAAGCCCGAGACGGGGTACGCCGCCTGCGCCGGCAGGGCGCTCATGGCGAGCAGCCCCATAGTCACAACCGCAGAGGCACCAATCGAACGCATCTTCACTATCTCTCCCCCGAGAACGCGATCCAGCCGATGCGGCTGGATCGCCATCGAAAACAACGGATACCTAACCTGCCGTCAGCCCTCAAAATCAAATGCGCAATGAGGCGGCAGTCGTGGCCAATGAGCTGGGGTCAAATCGAGTCGTTGTCAATCGATTCCCTCGTATGGCGCGCGAGCCATGCGAGGGAAGCTGTTCCCATGCGGAACTACTCCAATGATTGCCGCCGATCCTTGTGCGCATCATGAGAGAGTCGTACCGGACCTTGTGAAATTCATGAATTCCCTGGTGGGCGACGGGTGCGGAGGCCAGTCGCCAGCGGAGCCCAGTGGCTCGGCGTCGTGAAGGACCCGGTGGGGTCGCAGGAGTCAGGAGATCAGGCGGGCGAGAAGATGCGCAGAGTGCCGGTGTTGCTGGCGGCGAGCGGTAGCCTGTCGCCGGTGGCTGCTCGATGGCGGGCGGTTGCCGGCAGGTTGAGGTGGCCGCGCGGGTGGATGGCCCTGCTGGGTGCGTTGTCGCCGGGCGGTGGTGGCGCGGTGATGCGGGTGGTGGTGGTCAGCCGTTGGGGGCCGCCAGCCGGATGGCAAAGCACTTTTGAGCTCGTCAAACGCGCTATCCGGTCGGTGATCAGAAATTTCGGTCAGTTCGCGCCGTTGTCGATCCCGCGGTCGCCGGAGGCTGCGGCGGTGGTGCCGCAGCCGGCGTTAGGGTGGCTGACGTCGGTACGCCGGCGCGGGCGGCTCCCGCGAGCAGCACTCGCATGGCGGCGAGCGCGCTGCGGGCCGAGGACACCACGGCCGGGAGGTCCTCTCGTACGGCCGCCGACCGTACCTCGGCGACATGTTGCAGGACTGCGCCGCGCAGGCCGGCCGCGAAGCGGTCGCGTTCGTCTCGGGTGAGCTCGGCGGCTCGGGCCAGCGCCGCCTCGACCCTTTTTTCGCTCGCGCGCCGGCGGTCGCGCTGACGCCAGGCCAGGTAGCCGGCCAGCCAGATCAGCAGCAGGCTGAACGGTGTGAGCGTGAGGAGAAGGTGCACCGCCATCAGCGGGGCTGCCAGGAATGTGGGCGGCAGCCGATCCTCGGCGGACGCGGCGTCGCTGTCCTGCAGCACGGCGAGCATTAGGGATGTCGATACGGCGGTCACTGGCACGGCGAGCCATGTCAGGGCGGGCCGTTTGCCCCACGCGGCCAGCGAGTAGACCGCGAATAGTTCCACCACGGCCAGGGACATGAGGATCGCGTAATGCTCGGGCGCGACCAGACCGGACGTCACGAGCAGGGGACCGAGCGCGAGGGTCAGCGTTACCGCCGCGAATGCCGGCCAGGGATGGCGCCGGCGCCACAGCAACGGCGCCGCGTGCGCGAGTGCCACCAGCGTGAGCGGCACCGTGGTGGCTCCGGTGAGCAGGCCCGTCGCCACGCCGTGGACGATCAGGGACAGCGGCAGCGCCAGGACGAGAAGCAGCAGGCAGGCGTCGAGCGCCACGCGGCTCCGGAGTCCCGCCGCCCGCCGCCCGGCCGTCGGCGGCTGCGCGGCGGCCGGTCGCAGTGTGTCGGGCGGGAATGGCCGGACGGCGCGCACGCGGCCGCCGCCGTCCGGGCGGGGGGGGGGGGCCCCAACGCCCGCCCGGGCCACCCCCCCCCGCCCGCGCCAGGCACCCGCCAACACCCCCCCGGGGGCCCCG
>NZ_JBEZZB010000071.1:0-50128 GCF_040638955.1 Actinoplanes sp. NPDC024001 | reverse complement strand
CGCATGTCCGCAAAAAGCGCGGACATGCGGCCTCTTCGCATTTCTGCCCCGGGGCCGAGCCCCGGACCCCACGTTGCGGTGCGCGCGGTGGAGTGCGTCGCTTGCGCTCGCATGCTTTTGGTCGCGGTGGGTGCGTTGCTGTGCTGTGTCTTGTGTGAGGAAATCGACGTTACTTGGCGGTAGGTCTGCGGTCGGCTGGGGTGGGGGTGGGGGCTGGGGTTGGTCGGGTGTTTGGGGGAGGGTCAATAGTCTTACGGGTTTCGATGTGTGTACTTACGATCATCTATATTCATGATTCCCTCTGGGTGGCAAAAACCTAGGGGGAGGTACATAGCCGATGTCTGCCCGCCGTCTCGCGGCATTCTGCGCGACCTTGATGGTCGTCACGCTCGCCCCGCTGGCCACCTCGCCGGCACAGGCTGAGCCCGGAGCCATCCCACAGGTCACCGCGGGAGCCGCCCCGCAGCAACGTGGCCTGCCGCCCAACGCCGCCTCGTCGGCCGCCGTCGCGGAGAACGCACGGCCGCCCGTCGTCCCGCCCGGGGTGAGGGCCGGCGCCGAACCGGAGAAGATCAGCGATCAGCGCCTGCGGAGTGCGCAGCGCCTGGCGCCCGGTGAGGCCTTCAAGGATCTGATGCTGCGCCCCGGCTTCGTGGTGGGCGACACGTCGCTGGTGGTCTACTTCAACCTCGCCGACGAGGGGTTCGAGTCCTGGCGGGTCGACCTGTTCGACGTCGACTCCGGCACACGGCAGGAGTCCGTCACGCTCGGCAGGGACGCCCTGGAGACCAGCCGGTGCGAGCAGCCGCGCAAGTACTGCAAGTCGCTCGGCACCGCCGAGGGCTGGCAGCTCGACCCGGCACGCAAGTACTTCGCCACGATCACCGGGCTCTACCCGGACGGTGAGGTCACCTCGGCGGCGTCCGACGAGGCCACGCCGCGGACCACGGTCAACCCGCCGGCCGTGCCGGACCGGCAGGCGGCGGGCTGCGGCTGCAGCACCGCGCTCGGCATGACCGGCGCCAGCCAGGCCATCCGGGCAAACGGCGTGAACACCGGCACCGGCGCCTACACCCGGGCCGAGCAGGACCTGACGCTGAACTCGTTCGCGGTGGGCTTCACCTCCACCCGGGCGTACTCGTCGATCAACACCGGGCCCTCGGCGTTCGGTCCGGGCTGGGCCTGGGCGTACGACATGAAGGTCAGCCCGGGCGAGGGCGGCGTCGTGGTCCGCGCCGAGGACGGCTCGGACACGCTGTTCGCGCAGGACGGCGAGGGGTACGTGCGCCCGCCGGGCGTGCGCTCCACGCTGCGCCGGGCGGGTGACGGCTGGGAGCTGGTCACCCGCAACAACATCGTGTACGCCTTCGACGCGCAGGGCCGGCTCACCTCGATCCTGAACCCGCGCCGGCAGGGCCTGCGGTTCGGTTACGGCACCGACACCATCACGGTCACCGACGCCTCCGGGCACAAGGCCGTGGTGAAGCTCGCCGAGGGCCTGATCCGGTCGATCCACCTGGAGGACGGGCGCTACGTCCAGTACTCGTACACCGACGGCCTGCTCACCAAGGTCCGCGACGCCCGCGGCGAGCCCTGGCAGTACCGCTACGACGCGGCCGCCCGGCTGACCGTGGTGGTCGACCCGTACCGGGTGACCACGGTGACCAACGAGTACGCGGCGAACGGCCGGGTGGCCCGGCAGCTCGACGCGCTCGGCGCGGCCACCACCTTCGAGTGGAACGCCGCCAAGCAGGAGGCCCGGACCGTCGACGCGGACAACGTCGTGGTCTGGGACGGCTACCAGGGCAACGTGCTGCTGCACACCCAGCGCGGCAACGGCGAGACCAGCGTCCACCGGTACGACGGGAAGCTGAACCGCGACCTGGTCGTCAACGGCAACGCCAACCAGCACGAGACCCGGTACGACGCGGCCGGCAACCCGATCGAGCAGTTCGCCCCGCAGCGCCGCTTCAGCGAGAAGACCAGCTACGACGCGCGGAACAACCCGACCAGCCACGTCGACGCCAACGGCGAGAAGTGGACCGACGAGTACAACGAGTTCGACGAGCTGGTCAAGAGCACCGACCCCGAGGGTCACTCGATCACCTACGCGTACGACGAGCGGGGCCGCCCGGTCAGCGTGACCGACCAGCGCGGCAAGGTCACCCGTTACGAGACCGTTCCGGTGGGGGAGCGCAACTCCGGTCTGATCGAGGCGGTGGTCAGCCCGGAGGGCCGGCGCTCGGCCACCCTCTACGACAAGACCGGCCGCTCGATCGTCACCATCGACCCGCGCAAGAACAGCACCAAGTTCACCTATGACGACCAGAACCGGGTCGTTGCCGTGCTGTCGCCGGAGCGGCTCACCCCGGCGGTGTCGGTCTACGACCCGACCGGCCGGCTGGTGCGCAGCACGACCCCGGCGGGGGTCAGCACGAGCTACAGCTACTACCCGACCGGGCAGCTGAAGACGTCCGCCACCGAGCGGGTCACCACGCGGTTGACGTACACCCCGGCGGGGCGCCGCCTCACCTCGGCGGTCGACATGAAGGACCAGCCCGACCTGGTGACCAGCTGGACGTACAACGTCAAGGGCCTGACCGCGACGGTCACCTCGCCGCGCGGCAACCTGCCCGGGGCGAACAAGGCCGACTTCACCACCACGTACGTCTACGACGCGAACGACAACCCGATCCAGATCCGGCGCCCGTACCCGGGTGGCCGGGTGGTGGTCAAGGACATCGCCGTCGACGACCTGGACCGGACCACCTCGACGACCGACGGGCTCGGCAAGAGCTCCTCGTTCGAGCGGGCCAACACCGGCGAGGTCAGGTCGACGACCGACGCGCTGGGCCGCAAGACGTCGATGACCTACGACCGCAACGGGCGGCAGACCGGGATCACCGACTCCGGCGGCGGCCAGACCAAGACCGAGTACGACCCGGCCGGCAACAAGATCAAGCAGATCTCGGCGACCGGCGGCGTCACCACCTACGAGTACGACGACGACAACCTGCTGATCGCGGTCACCGAGCCGAGGGGCAACGTCGCCGGGGCCGACCGGGAGCGGTTCACCACCCACTTCGAGTACGACGCGGCCGGCAACCAGACCAAGGTCATCGACGCGCTGGACAACGAGACCACCTACCGGTACGACGACGCGAACCGGCTGATCGCCACCACCGACGCGAACCGGCACACCACCGTCACCACCTACACCGCGGACGACAAGACCCGGTCGGTGATCGGCCCCGACTCCAAGCTCGGCGCGGGGACGGTCTACGAGTACGGCGTGGACGGTCAGGTCACCGCGGTCTCGGACCCGCGCGGCAACCGGACCCGGATCGACTACGACGAGGCGGGCCGGGTGGTCCGCAGCACCGACCCGCTGGGCCGGACCACCAACCTGACGTACGACGCCGAGAGCAACGTCGTCGGGATGCTCTCGCTGGACCGCCTGGAGGTGCCCTGGCTGATCAGCGACAAGGAGAAGGCCGCGCGCACCGTCGTCGACGAGTACGACATCGTCGGCCGCCGTGTCCAGCGCACTCTCGGCACCAACGGGCCGGTCTACCGGTGGGGCTACGACGCGAAGGACCGGACCACCTCCTACGGCGACCCGCTCGGCGTGCGCGAGGTGGCCTACGACGACGAGGACCAGATCACGACGGTCACCCGCAAGGAGGCGGGCCGGCCGGACGAGACGTTCACGTACGGCTACGACGCCCGCGGCAACGTCACCTCGCGGCAGTACCCGGACGGCACCACCGTCTCCTTCGGCTACGACGCGGACAGCCAGGTCACCGAGCAGACGGCCGGCGCGGCGACCTGGAAGTTCGGGTACGACGTGGCCGGGCGGCGGATCAGCACCACCCTGCCCGGGGCGACCGGCCTGGTGGAGAACCGCTCGTACGACAACGCCGGGCGGCTGACCGCGATCGGCACCGAGCGGACCGGTGACCCGGTTCCCGGCGTGCAGGACCCGGTGTCCCGTTACGACCTGACCCTCGACCCGGTCGGCAACCCGACCCGGGTGATCACCACGCGGGGTGGGGTGGCCGAGTCGGTGGCGTACGCCTACGACGAGGCGGACCGGGTCACCTCGGCCTGTTACGCGGTGGCCAGCTGCACCGACCGGGACGCCAAGCCGGCCGGCCGCATCGACTACGGCTACGACCTGGTCGGCAACCGCACGTTCCAGAAGCGCACCGGCACCGCCGGCAACGACCTCACCACCTACCTGTACGACGACGCCGACCAGCTCATCCTGGAGAAGCTCGTCGGGGCCGCGCACCTGCGGACCACCGCGTACACGTACGACGAGCGCGGCAACCAGACCAGGGCCGGCGGCGACCGGTTCACCTACAACCTGGACAACAGTGTCGCGTCGTCGGTGGCCGGCGACGTGACCACCAACTACCGGTACGGCGCGGACGGGTTGCGGCTGTCCGCCACCCAGACCGGGCCGGACGCCGCCGCCGCGACCCAGCGCTGGTCGTGGGACATGGCCGGCACGCTGCCGCAGATCGCGATCGACACCGTCGAGGAGAACGGCGCGGTCGTCGAGAAGCGCGGCTTCACCTACGGGCCGGACGACGAGCCGCTCGCCCTGCTCGACCAGGCGAACAACGCCCACTCCTACACCCACGACTGGCTCGGCGGCATCGCGAACATGCTGTCCCCGGCCGGCACCCTGGAGGCGGGCTACGACTACGACCCGTTCGGCAGCCCGCGGGTGGGTGAGTCGCTGGCCGGCCAGACGATCCCGGAGGGGGCGAAGCCGGAGAACCCGCTGCAGTTCCACGGCGCGTACCAGGACTCCAGCACCGGCGAGGGCAACTACTTCATGCGGGCCCGCAACTACGACCCGGGCAGCGGGCGGTTCGCCACCCGCGACCCGATGCCGGTGGGCCAGGAGGCGACGTCGTCGTACGTCTACGGCGCGAACAACCCGCTCGCCTTCACCGACCCGACCGGCCTGGCGCCGGAACCGGGCGACACCGGTGCCGGCACCACCCCGCCCGAGGGCACCACGGTCCAGACCGGGCCGTCGCCGGAGGAGATCGCCCGGGCCAACCAGATCCAGTCCAAGAGCACTCTGGACGTGATCCTGGAGGCCGGCGGCCAGATCCTGATGGAGTTCCTGGGGATCAACGACATCCTCAACTGCCTCAAGGGTGACCTGGGCGCCTGCGCCTCGATGATCATCGGAGCGCTGCCCTGGGGGAAGATCTTCAAGGCCAAGAAGATCGCCGAGGCGATCTTCCGCGCCGGCAAGGCCGTCATCACCTTCTTCCAGGAACTGAAGTGGGCGAGGGCGATCATCGCCGGGGCCGAGAAGGCGGCCGAGGCGGCGAAGGCGGCGGCTGCGGCAGCGGCCAAGGCGGCCGCGGAGAAGGCGGCGAAGGCCAAGGCCGCGGCCGAGGCGGCGGCGAAGAAAGCCGCGGCGGAAGCGGCTGCCAAGGCCAAGGCCCAGGCCGCGAAACTCAAGGCGAAGACGAGGAAGGGCGCGGGCGAGGCCAAGGACGGCCCGTCCTGCCGCCGCCGGCACAGCTTCAGCGGGGAGACCCGCGTGCTGATGGCCGACGGCAGCTCCGAGACGATCGCCGAGCTGAAGCCCGGCGACACCGTGATGGCCACCGAACCCACCACCGGGGAGGAGGGTCCGCGGCAGGTCGCGCGCACCATCCGCACCGATGACGACAAGGAGTTCGTCGACGTCACGGTCGGCCGTGGCGAGGAGCTGACGACCACCGCGACGCACCCGTTCTGGTCGGTCACCCGGCAGGACTGGGTCGACGCGGGTGACCTGCGGGTCGGCGAGTCGCTGCGGACCGCGGACGGTCGCCAGGTGCGGGTCAGCGCTCTGCGGTCGTACACCGGCGAGCAGCGCACGTACGACCTCACCGTGGCCGGTCTGCACACGTACTACGTGATCGCCGGCGACGACCCGGTCCTGGTGCACAACGTCGACGAGGACGAGTTCTGCCTGCAGAGCCTCGGGCCCGGCCCGTTCGCCCGGGAGGGCGTGCACACCTCGCGGCGGCGGGTGACCCGGGCGCATCCCGAGTTCCACATCAACAACGAGCACGGCGCCCGGAACGGCTGTCACACCTGTGGCGCGACCGACCCGGGCACCACCAGCGGAAACTGGATCTTCGACCACCAGCCTCCGATCTCGACGGTGGACGGGCCGTACTCGGGGACGGGCTATCCGCACTGCCTCGACTGCCAGCGCAAGCAGGGCGGAATGATGAGCCAGCTCTCCCAGGAGAACTACGACTTCCCGGCCGAGACGCCTCGAATAGGAGGCCTGATCGACGCACGCCATCTCAACCTGATCACCCTGAATTAGGCACGACGGCGCGGGCATGACTCAACGGTCATGCCCGCGCCGCCGGCCGGCGGTTAAGCTGCCGGCGACCGGAGACCGACCACTGTCGAGGAGCGATGCACAGATGTCGACCCAGGGTGTCGTCAACGACGAAGCATTTCTCGGAGGGTTCCGCGCGTTCGCCGGGCACGGCCTTCTGATCTTCCGGGACGTCCGGTCGGAGAACACCCACGCCGGATACAGCGGGGTGGGCGTGCACGTCACCCCGGACTCCCTTTACGTCCCGGTCCAGCACCCGGTCGACGGCCCGGTCGTCGCGGAGGTGTTCGAGGAGGGCGCCGCGGACCTCGCCCTCGGCGCGGTCACCCTCTTCGAGGGGACTGTCTCGTCGCAGCAGGGCGAGTTCGTGCTGCACGACGCGGACGACGCGGTCAGGCTGCGGATCGTCACGGACGAGCCCGGCGAGGCGCAGCTGCGCATCTCGGCCGATGCGGAGTCGTCCCCGGCCGCGGTCCGTTTCCAGCTCTGGTACTAGCCGGCGGGCTTGAGGTGGGCGCCCAGCACCGACAGGTGCGTCTGCCGGGCCTCGGCGTGGCGGGCGCGGCCGGCTGAGGTGACCTGAACGAAGATGCCGCGGCGGTCGAGCTCGCAGTGGGTGCGCTCGACCAGCCCGGCGTTCACCAGCCGGGTGACCGTGCGGGACAGGGCGCTCTGGCTCAGATACATGGTCTCGGCCAGATCCTGCATGCGGCGCTTGTCACAGTCTTGGGTCGTGAGACGGTCGAGAGTCTCGAACTCACTCAGCGTGAGGCCGTGCGACTCCTGCAGGGCGCGCTCCAGATGGCACGCCACCTCGTTGTAGCAGGTCAGCAGCGAACGCCACTGGTCGACGAGGGCCGCTTCCGTGCTCATGCGGGGCATCCTATCCGGACCGAGCGTTGCATGCACGTGAATTGTTTGCACGTGCATCCTATGCGTAGACATTAGATGCGCGTGCATCTAACGTCGCCACGTGACTATCACCGAATCTCCTACCGGATCCGTGACGGGGCGGACCGGCGCTGTCGCGCAGCAGCGCTGGACTCCGCGGCTCTGGGGCGTGCTCGCGGTGCTGTGCGCGGTCCTCTTCCTCGACGGCCTCGACGTGTCCATGGTCGGCGTGGCACTGCCGTCCATCGGCGCCGAACTCGGGCTCTCCACCACGTCACTCCAGTGGATCGTCAACGGTTACGTCCTCGGCTACGGCGGCCTGCTGCTGCTCGGCGGGCGCACCGCCGACCTGCTCGGCCGGCGCCGGGTCTTCCTCATCGCGCTCGGCGTCTTCACCGTGGCCTCGCTGATCGGCGGGCTCGTCGACGACGGCGCCCTGCTCATCGCCACCCGGTTCATCAAGGGCCTGGCCGCCGCGTTCACCGCGCCGACGGCCATGAGCATCCTCACCACGACGTTCCCCGAAGGGCCCGCCCGCAACCGGGCGCTGTCGATCTTCACGGTCTTCGGGGCCAGCGGATACTCGTCCGGCCTCATCCTCGGCGGGCTCCTCACCAGCCTCGGGTGGCGGTGGACCTTCCTCGTACCCGTGCCGCTGGCTCTCGCGGCGCTCGCCGCCGGATACGTGCTCATCCCGCGCGACCGGCCGGCCGCCGGCGGCGGCCACGACCTGATCGGCGCGGTCACCCTGACTGCCGGCATGCTGCTCGCCGTCTACGCCGTGGTGACCGGCCCCGAGCGCGGCCTGCTCGACCCGATGACCATCGGCGTCGCCGTCCTCGCCGTCGCCCTGCTCATCGGCTTCGTCATCGCCGAGAACCGGGTCCGGCACCCGCTGGTCCGCCTCGGGATCTTCCGGGTCGGCTCGATCGTCCGGGCCAACGCCAGCATGATCAGCCTGATGGGCTCCTACGTCAGCTTCCAGTTCATGATGACCCTCTACCTGCAGGACGTCCTGCACTGGGAACCGCTCCGGATGGCGTTGGCGCTGCTCCCCGCCGGCCTGCTGGTCGCGTTCAGCTCGCCGTTCATGGGCCGCCTCATCGACCGTTACGGCACCGCCCCGCTCATCGTCACCGCGATGGTGTCACTCAGCGCCGGATACCTCTGGTTCCTGGCGACCGCCGGCGACCGGCCCGGATATCTGCTCACCATCCTGCCCGCCATGCTGCTCCTCGGCGGCGGCTTCGCGTTCGGCTTCAGCTCGATCATGGCGCAGGCCACCGACGGCATCGACGACTCCGAACAGGGCCTCGCCTCCGGCCTCGTCCAATCATCCGGACAGGTCGGCACCGCCCTCGTGCTCGCCGTCGTCACCGCCCTGGTGGCCACCGCCACCACGGTCGGCGACTTCACCGCCTTCCGGCCCGGCGTCGGACTGGTCACCACGGTCGCCCTGGCAGGGCTCGCGCTCAACCTCGTACCCCTGCTTTTCCGCAGGTCAAAGGCCCGTCACGCCGGAAAAGCCAGGGCGGTGTGAACCCCCGGCGAGCAACGAGCTAAGCTTTACCTACCGACGCGGGGTGGAGCAGCTCGGTAGCTCGCTGGGCTCATAACCCAGAGGTCGCAGGTTCAAATCCTGTCCCCGCTACGAGTCCTTGAGGCCGCATGTCCGCAAAAAGCGCGGACGTGCGGCCTCTTCGCATTTCTACCCCGGGGCCGAGCCCCGGACCCCACGTTGCGGTGCGCGCGGTGGGGTGCGTCGCTTGCGCTCGCAGGCTTTTGGTCGCTGTGGGGTGCGTTGCTTGCGCTCGCATGCTTTTGGTCCCTGTGGGGTGCCTCGCTTGCGCTCGCATGCTTTGGTCGCTGTGGGGTGCGTTGCTTGCGCTCGCAGGCGTTTGGTCGCGGTTGTGGGTTGCTTTCGCTTGCGGGCATTTTTGGTACGGGCTACGGGGTGCTTGGGTCTGAGGGCCGGGTGTGGGTGGCCGTGGCAAAGGCCCTCCGGGGGTGCCGGAGGGCCTTTTGTCGGATGCCGCTGGCCGGTGAACTGTGGCCGATCACGGCGCTGGCCACCGTGTTCGCCAGCCGGCGTGGGGTTGCTCGGTTAGCAGGTGGTGTAGCCCTTGGCGGGATTGGTCCAGCGGCAGGTGTCGATGGTTTTGGTGGGGGTGCGCAGGGTTGCGGTGTCGCCGCCGTTGTTCCAGATGTGTTTGGTTCGGGCCCAGTAGCGGGTGGTGGACGTGTTGGTGCCCTTGCCGGATCGGAGGGTGAGGGTCTTGCCGGCGCCCAGGTTGAGGCTGGGGAAGCGGTAGGAGTTGCCGGCGGCGTCGCGGACGGTCCAGCCGTTCAGGTTGATGGTTTTCTTGGTCTTGTTGGTGAGCCTGGCGTACTCGCCGTTGATGCTCGCGTTCTTCTTGCTGTCGGCGCCGGGGGCGTTGTACTGGACTCGGGTGAACTGGACGGAGCCGGCGGCGGGCGCCGTGGGGGTTGTCGGTGGCTTGGTGGTGGGTGGCTTGGTGGTGGGTGGCGTCGTGGTGGGTGGCTTGGTGGTGGGTGGCGTCGTGGTGACCGGGCCGCTGGTGGCGCCCTCGGGGACTGCGGGGGCGACGTTGGCGGCGGGCACGGGGCCGGCGGCCGGGGACGAGCCGGCGACGGTGGCCGCGACGTTGGATGAGTAGTTGGCGAGGAGCAGGTTGTCGGCCGAGGCGTAGCCGGAGGTGCCCTCGGAGAGGAACGCGCGGTAATAGTGGGTGCCGGCGGGCTGGCCGCTCACCGAGGTGACGAGCTCGGCCCGGTCGTCGGCGTCGCTGGTGCCGTCGGTCACGCCGTTGGCGACCTGGGTCCAGCCGGTGCTGGTGTAACGCTGGATGCTCACCGGGATGCCGGGCTGGTCGGGAGAGGCGCGCACGACGAAGTTGACCGTGCCGGCGGCGCCGGGGGTCGCGGTGAACTCGGAGGCCGAGGCCCGCAGCGGGGCCTTGACGATGCGGGAGTAAAGGTCCTCCGCCTCGACCGAGAAGACGAAACCGGAGTCCATGGTCCGGGTGATCGCCCAGCGGCCGCTGGAGTTGGACCGTACCGTGGTGGGCTTGTCGGTGAAGTACTGCTCGGCCGCTTCGAGGCCGGCCGGGTCGACCACGTCCTTGCCGAAGATGTACGCCCGCTCGTGCAGGGTGACGTCGACGTTCGGGGCGGCGGTGCCGGTCAGCACGATGTCGCCGAAACCGGTGCCGATCGGCGGCACGTCGAACGTCGGCGTGGTGGCCGCTGTGGCCGGGCCGGCGAACTGCAGTCCCCAGGTGGCGACGAGCGCGCCCACGGCTGCACTCACGCCAGTGATGGTTCTCGGTCGCATATCTGGTGGTCCTCCGTCATGGCCCGGCAGAACGGATCGCCGCCGGCTGCAAAAACAGACTGCCCTCCGGGACGGGTCCCGGAGGGCAGTTCTAGCTGTTTGCAGCGAATCAGCAGGAGGTGTAGCCCTTGCCCGCCTTCTTCCACGTGCAGATGTCGATCGTCTTGTTGGCGCTGGTCCGCAGGGTGGCCTTGTCGCCACCGTTGTTCCAGACGTGCTTGGTCTTGCCCCAGTACCGGAGGGTGGACTTGTTGGAGCCCTTACCGGTACGGACGATCACCGAGTTGCCGGCGGCCAGGTAGTAGTTGCTGGTGAACCGGTAGAGGTTGCCGGCCCGGTCCCGGATCGTCCAGCCCTTGAGGTTGATCGCCTTCTTGGTGGTGTTCTTGAGCTTGAAGTACTCGCCGTTGACGCTCTTGTTCTTCCTGGTGTCCTTGCCCGGAGCGTTGTACTGCACCCGGGTGAACTTCACCGAGCCGACGGCCGGAGCCGCCGGGGCTGCCGGCTTCGGCGTGGCCGGTGGCTTCGGCGCGCTCGTCGGTGGCGTGGTGGTCGGCTTGGTCGGCGTACCCGGGTTGGGGTTCGGGTTCGGGTTGGGATTCGGGTTGGGGGGCGGCGCGGAGCTCGTACCCGGCCCCGGGTTGTTGCCACCGCCGGTGCCGGTCACCGTCACGTCGCGTGAGACGGTGTTGCTCAGCATCAGGTTCGCCGGCGTCGCGTACTCCGTGTTGCCCTCCCGGACGACCGCGCGGTAGGTCTGCAGACCGGCAGGCTGGTCCTCCAGGGTCCCGTCGAACTCCGCCTCGGCGTCGCCGTCATCGCCCGGCGGAGTCGGGTCGCCCGCGTAGACCGTGCCGTCGGTGACGCCACTGGCCACCCGGGTCCAGGTGGAGCCGTCCTTCCGCTCGATCGCGACCGGGAACCACGGCTGGTCCGGGTCGGTGCGGACCCGGAAGTCGACCGTGTTGTCACCGCGCGGCGTGAGGGTGAAGTCAGCGGCGACCCGCAGCGGCGCCTTCACGATGTTGGAGAAGAGCCCGTCCGCCTGGACTGCCCAGACGAAGCCGGAGTCCATGAACCGCTGGATCTCCCAGCGGCCGCTGGCGTTCGACTTGACCAGTGTCGGGAGGCCGTAGTCCGGCACGTCGAGCCAGTCCGTGGTCACGTCGTCCAGGTCGACGAACGCGGCCGCCTGCTCCCAGAGCTGCACGTCGGTGTTGGGCGCGGCCGTACCGCTCAGCGTGATCACGCGGGTTCCGGTCGGGATCTCCGGGGTGTTGAACGTCGGCGTCGTCGCAGCGGCGGCCGGTGAAGCTGTTCCCACCAGCGTGGCCGCGATCATCGCGCCCACGGCGGCACTAGCACCGAAAATCGTTTTCGGTCGTCTCTGCATGTGTGGTCCTCCGTCGTGGGGCAGCAACTGACGGTGCCCGCTCAAGGATTGAACGATGACGCTATCGACGATTCATCGTCATGGTCATCGTTCACACAGATCGGCACCATACCCGCTGGTCGGCTATTTGGCGGTCCCGGAAGCGGGGAAGTGATCGAACTTGCACGTCGAAATGGCTTTCCGGACGATGTCGGTAAGGTGACTGACGCCCGCGTGTCCGGTGATATCGGCGAAATCGGTCAGCGCACCGATTCCGCTCGAACCGCTCGAGCCGCGCGCCGAGTACTACAGAAACGGATGAGATGACCAGGCTGGCTGCCGATTGTGAGCGCTGTGCCGCACTCTGTTGTGTGGCTCCGGCTTTTTCCAAATCCTCCGATTTCGCCATCGACAAGCCCGCCGGGCGTCCGTGCCGGAATTTGAGTGACGACTTTCGATGCACCATTCATGAGGAGCTGCCGAAACGCGGGTTCGGCGGTTGTGTGGTGTTCGATTGCTTCGGCGCCGGCCAGCGGATCACGCAGGAGACGTTCGGTGGGCGGGACTGGCGATCGGCGCCGGAAATCGCCGGTGACATGTTCGCGGTGCTCCCGGTGATGCGCCAGCTTCACGAGCTGATGTGGTACCTCACCGAGGCGCTGCGCCTGGACGAGGCCCGGAAACTGCACCCGAAACTGCGCGCCGCCCTCACCGAGACCGACGAGCTCGCCGCCGGCGCCCCGGCCGAACTGCGGGGACTCGACGTGGACGCGTACCGGGGGAGGGTCAATCCGTTGCTGCGGCGCGCGAGTGAGCTGGCCCGGGCGCGGGCCGGTGGCCGCCGGCCGGACCACAGCGGGGCGCGGCTGATCGGCCGCCGCCTGCGCGGCGCCGATCTGCGCGGCGCGAGTTTCCGCGGCGCGCTGCTGATCGGGGCGGACCTGAGCGGCGCGGATCTGCGCCGGGCCGACTTCACCGGCGCGGACCTGCGCGGCGCCGATCTGCGCGGCGCGAACCTGGAAGGTGCGCTGTTTCTCACCGCGTCACAGTTGCGCTCGGCAGTGACTGACGCCGATCGCCCCTAAGATGAACGGATGCAGCAGGTATCCGGTGTGGTGTGGGTCCTGACGGTTCTCGGCATTGTCGGCCTCCTGCTTTTCGACTTCTTCTTCCACGTCCGGCGCGCACACGTGCCCCGGTTGCGGGAGGCCGCACTGTGGACGTCGCTGTACGTCTCGATCGCGATCCTGTTCGGGGTCGGCGTGTGGGTGTTCGGCGGCGCGACCATGGGCGCCGAGTACTTCGCGGGTTACGTCACCGAGGAGGCGCTCTCGGTCGACAACCTCTTCGTCTTCCTGCTGCTGATGAGCAGTTTCAAGGTGCCCCGCGCGGACCAGCAGAAGGTGCTGCTGTTCGGGATCGTGGTGTCGCTGCTCGCCAGGACCGGTTTCATCCTGGTCGGCGCCGCGCTGATCAACTCGTTCGCCTGGATCTTCTATCTGTTCGGGCTGATCCTGCTGATCACCGCCGGCAACCTGCTGCGGGAGAAGCACGACGAGGAGGGTGAGCCGCCGAACAACTTCGTCATCCGGCTGGCCCGGCGGTTCCTGCACACTTCGGACACCTATGACGGGGACAAGCTGTTCACCTATCAGGACGGTCGCCGGGTGCTCACCCCGATGCTCCTGGTGATGGTGGCGATCGGTGGCACCGACATCCTGTTCGCGCTGGACTCGATCCCGGCGATCTTCGGGCTGACCCAGAACGTCTATCTGGTCTTCACCGCCACCGCCTTCTCCCTGCTCGGGCTCCGGCAGCTCTACTTCCTGATCGACGGCCTGCTGGACCGGCTGGTCTACCTCTCCTACGGGCTGGCGGCGATCCTGGCGCTGATCGGCGTGAAGCTGGTGCTGCACGCCCTGCACGAGAACAACGTGCCGTTCATCAACAACGGCGAGCCGGTGCACGTGACCGAGATCCCGACCCTGCTCTCGCTCGCGATCATCGTCGGCGTCCTGATCACCACGGTGATCGCCTCGCTGCTCAGCCCGAAAGGCCGCGCCCGCACCTACGTGTCGAACGCTCGCCGGCACGCCACCGAGTTCCTCGACATCGAGACCGACCCGGCCTACTGCGACGAGATCTTCCACCGGCTGCTGCGCGAGGAGGAGAACCTGCGGCAGTTGCCGGAGCGGCACCGGGCTCGCATCCGCCAGGAGGACGACCTGATGGACCTGCTGCGCCGGGCACATCAGGTGCACGAGGAGCGGGTCGCCGACGGGCGGTGTTTCGCCCCGTCGACGACCTGATGAGTCAGCGGCGCGGGCCGGGCTCGGTGTCCGGGGAGAGATAGGCGGAGAGGTTGGTGGTCTGGCCGGGGTCCCCGTCGTCCGCGGCGTTGGAGACCAGGCTCGCCACCCGGGCGGCCAGGCTCGCCGCACGCGAGGCCAGGTCCGGCTCGGTGTAACGGGCGTCCTGCTCGGCGCGGATCGCCTGCTCGGCGCGGAGCGCGTCAGCTTCCACGCCGGGACGTTCACCGTAGGCCCGGTTGCCGGAGACCGGCGTCGCCGAGACCGGAACCGAGGAGACCGGCTCGGTGTAAGCAGGCTCGGTGTAAGCAGGCTCGGTGTAAGCAGGCTCGGCGTAGGCGGCTTCGCTGTACGCGGGCGCGCTGTACGCGGGTTCGGCCTGGACGGGCTCCTCGTAGACCGCCTCGGCGTAGACGGGCTCGGCGTACGCCGGCTCGGGAGCGGGCACCGGCACGGCGCCGAGCAGCGTCACCGTCTGGCCCTCGCCACCCTGGTAGTTGCTGAACTCCGGCCCGATCACCAGGCGGGACAGCATCCGGGCCTGCACGGCCGGCACCCCGATCTCCTCGGCGTTCTCCACCCGGAACCGGGCGATCGCCTGCCGCAGCACGTTGGCGAGCCGGTCCGCGTCGCCGACCCTGGTCACGTCGCCGCCGGCGAAGACCAGCGCCGGGAAGGTCTCGTCCGGCCCGGTGCAGACCAGCTGGATCTGGGTGACCGTGGCGTTGCGGCCGGTCTCCCGGTTGCCGGGCTGGACCCGCAGGTGCTGCGGCCAGAGCCAGAAGAGCTCACCGTTACTCACCGTCGTGTCGTTCGCGAACGCGAATCGCACCCGGCGGTCGGTGACGAGGACGTCGGTCTCCTCCGGCAGCGTCCACCGGGGCAGCGAGGACGCCTCGTCGAACCCGTACTCCGCCACGGCGCAATTGCCGCGCCAGAGGACTCGCTCACCGCTGTCGAGCGGTCCGAGGTCGGTGCCCGACGCGGACAGGAAGTGCTGGTGGAACATGCTCGCCTTCCCCCGTGCTCGCCGCGATCGGTAATCACGCGGCCGGAACGATTACAGCGGGTTGCGGGCGGGGTCGCCAGTCACCCGATGCGAATCACACTGTAACTTCGGAAATCGACGCGCGGTGGTGACCGTCGCTGCACCATCGGCCGACAATGCCATCACTTACGGTTACTGAACAGGCCCTCCGGAGGTAGCGGGGAGGGCACCGCGGCGGCGTCCGGGACCGGTGCGGTGCCGCCGGTGAAGCGGTCCAGGTCGGTCTCGACCCGGCCCGGGAACCAGTCGCCGGCGGCACGCCGGGTCAGTTCCGCGATCGGCGGTGGGGTCCGCCCGGCGATCACCACGAGGTTGCCGAACCGGCGGCCGCGCAGCACCCCGGCGTCGGCGACCAGGCAGGCCTCGGGCAGCGCGGAGCGGATGGTGGCGACCTGGCTGCGGGCGTACCGCAGCGGCGGCCCGTCGGCCACGTTCGCGATCAGCCAGCCGGCCGGGTCCAGCACCCGGGCCACCTCCCGGACGAATTCGGCCGAGGCCAGGTGGGCCGGGGTGCGCGCACCGGCGAACACGTCCAGGATCACCACGTCGTACCCGGAGTCGCGCATGCCCTCCACTGCCGCGCGGGCGTCGGACACCCGTACCCGGATATTGGCGCCGGCCGGAAGTGGCAGTGCCTCCCGGACCAGCTCGACGAGCGGCCCGTCGATCTCGACGACCCGCTGCGGCGACCCGGGACGGGTCGCGGCGAGGTAGCGCGGCAGGGTGAGCGCGCCGCCGCCGAGGTGCAGGGCGCGCAGCGGCCGGCCCGCCGGCGCGGCGAGGTCGAGCGCCGCGGCCATCCGGCGGATGTACTCGAACTGCAGGTGCGTGGGGTCGGCGAGGTCGACGTGCGACTGCGGCGCGCCGTCCAGCAGCAGGGTCCAGGCGGTGTCCCGGTCCGGATCCGGAACCAGCTCCGCGACGCCCGAGGCGACCGTCTCCATCCGCCGCCGGGCGGTCCTGCGCTGTGCCATCGGGTCAGTATCCCGGGAGCAAATCGGTTGCACGCCGCAGGGAACCCAGCGATCACACCGGAAACCTCCGACTGATGGCGGCGTGAGCGCATTCGACCAGACGTTGACCCGCCGCGGGGTGCTGGGCGCGATGGCGGCCGCGGGCACGGCGGTCACCCTCGCCGCGGGTACGCCCGCGGCCGCCGCCACCACCTCGGCCCCCGCCGCTCTGCTGCCCGCCGACCCGCTGCTGCACCTGCTGCGCCGGGCCACGTTCGGGCCGAGCCCGGCCTCGATCGCCGAGATCCGCAGGCTGGGCGCGAAGGCCTGGCTGGACCGGCAGCTGAACCCGGCCACCATCGCTGACAAGGTGGCCGACGGGCTGCTCGCCCGGTTGCCGCTGAGCGCGCTCGGCATCGGCGACATCCGGGCCCAGGTGGCGGCCGGCAAGCTGAAGCAGTACAGCTGGGACCCGATGTGGCAGCTCGGCTTCGCCGCGGTCGGCCGGGCGATCTGGAGCGAGCGGCAGCTGTTCGAGGTGATGGTCGACTTCTGGAGCAACCATCTCAACGTCACCAACCCGTACGGCGACGTGTGGGACAGCCGCGCCGACTACGACCGCAACGTGATCCGCAAGCACGCCCTCGGCACCTTCAAGGACCTGCTCCGGGCCTCGGCCCAGCACCCGGCGATGCTGACCTACCTGGACAACCGGTACTCCACGAAGGCCGCGCCGAACGAGAACTACGGCCGGGAGCTGCTGGAGCTGCACACCGTCGGGCTGGCCTACACCGAGTCCGACGTGACGAACGCGGCCCGGCTGCTCACCGGCCTGACCGTGGACCACGCCACCGGCCGCTACCGGTACGACACCGCCCAGCACGCCACCGGCGCGGTCCGGGTGCTCGCCTTCCAGCACGCCAACGCCACCGCGGCCGGTGGTGAGGCGGCCGCGCTGGCGCTGCTCGACTACCTGGCCCTGCACCCGGTGACGGCCCGCCGGATCGTCACCAAGCTGTGCGTCCGGTTCGTCGCCGACGAGCCGCCGGCCGACCTGATCACCGCGCTCGTCAAGGTCTACCTGGACAACCGGTCGGCGATCGTGCCGGTGCTGCGGGCCCTGTTCACCTCGGCCCAGTTCACGGCGTCGATCGGGGCCAAGACCCGCACGCCGCTGGAGGACCTGGCGGCGACCGTACGCACGCTCGGCTACGGCCCGGCGCCGAGCGGGACGAAGTTCCTGGAGAGCCTCTACTGGATGTGCCGCGACGCCGGGCAGGCGCCGCTGTTCTGGGGGCCGCCGAACGGCTACCCCGATGTGGCGAGCGCCTGGGCCTCGCCGTCCGGCCTGCTGGTGCGGTGGAACTTCCACCTCTCCATCGCCGCCGGGTGGTGGCCGGACACGCTGGTCAAGCCGGCGTCGCTGGCGACCGGGATGGTCGGCGTGCTGCCGGCCACCTACGGCGCTCTGATCGCGGCGGTGGGCACCCGGCTGCTCGGGGTGGCGCCCTCCGGGGCGCAGACCGCCGCGCTGGCCGCCTTCTACGGCAAGACGCCGGCGTCGCCGCTGAAGCCGACCGACCCCGCCGTGGGCTGGATGTTCCCGTACCTGATGGGGATGTTGCTGAACTCCCCGTCCTTCGCGCTGAGGTGACCACGATGACCACCCACACCTGCACGTCGCGGCGGCACCTGCTCGCCGCGGGCCTGGCCGGCGCCGGGCTGGCCGCGGCCGGGCTCGACACCAGCCTGGCGTTCGCCGCCGACCCGGGATACGCCGGCGACGTCCTGGTGCTGCTGTCGCTGCGCGGCGGGTTCGACGGGCTCTCCGCCGTGGTGCCCGCCGGCGACGCCGCCTACTACACCGCCCGGCCCGGCATCGCGGTGCAGAAGTCCCAGCTGATCGGCGGGGACGGGTTCTTCGGGCTGCACCCGGCGCTGGCGCCGCTGCTGCCGTACTGGACCGGCGGGCAGCTCGCCGCGGTGCACGCGGTCGGCCAGCCGGCGCCGAACCGGTCGCACTTCTCCGCGATGGAGGAGCTGGAGCGGGCGGCCCCGGGCACCTCCCTGCGGACCGGCTGGCTGAACCGGATGCTCGGCGTCGCCGGGTCGGCCGACCCGTTCCAGGCGATCGCGATGGGCACGGCCCGGCCGGCCCGGGTGCTCGCCGGCCCGGCGCCGCATCTCGGCCTGACCGCGGTCGACGACCTGCAGCTCACCGGGGACCAGGCGGACCGGCCGATCGCCGCGACGATGGCCGCGCTGTACGCCGGCGCCCCGCCCGCGCTGGCGGGCACCGCCGCCCAGCTGACCGCGGCGCTCACCCGCGGAGCGAGTCTGCGCAAGGCCGGGTACACCCCGGCCAACGGCGCGGCCTACCCGAACACCGAGCTCGGCGCTGCGCTGCGCGACGTGGCCCGGCTGATCAAGTCGGGCACCGGCCTGATGAGCGCGACGGTCGACTCCGGCGACTGGGACATGCACGAGAACCTCGGCCCGGCAACGCCCGGCCGCCGGATGTTCGACCAGCTCAAGGCGCTCGCCACGGCCCTGGCCGCGTTCGCCGCCGACCTCGGCCCGGACGGGCTGCGCCGGGTCACGCTGGTGACCGTCAGCGAGTTCGGCCGCCGCGTGACGCAGAACGGTTCGGGCGGCCTGGACCACGGTTACGGCAATGCCATGTTCGTGCTGGGCGGCAACGTCAAGGGCGGCAAGGTGTACGGCCGCTGGCCCGGCCTGACCACCGCTCAGCTGCGCGACGGCGACCTCGCGGTGACCACCGACTACCGGGCGGTGATCGGCGAGATCCTGCGGGCCCGCTGCGGCGTCGGCGACCTGGCCGGCGTCTTCCCGGGGGTCGCCGCGTCGTCGTTGGGAATCGTCAGCGCTCGCTAAACGTGGCTATTTTGGGCAAAAGTGCCATACGGTTCATGAAGTGCGTTCCACACTGAAAACCATGTCGAGCAACGTGCTGGCCGAGATCATCGGCGGACAGCGGCGGCCCCTGGGGCCGCCGCCGATCGTGGAGATGCCCGCCATCCTCGAGGCCGCCCGCCAGAGCGCGGGCGCGCCGCTGCAGATCCGGCGGCACACCTCCGAGGAGGGCGCCCCGTTCTGGCGGTGGGACTGCGGCGGCTGCGGTGAGTACGGCGGCGGCCGGCATCACGAGGACGCCGTCGCCCGGGCGTTGCGGCACTGCCGCGAACACCCCGAACACCGCTCGTCCCTGCTGCCGCCGGCCCGCTGCCGGCAGCCCGACACCTTCCTGCCGCTGCACCCCATGCTGTACGCGGTGGACGACGACCCGCCGCCCGAGCCCCTGTCGATCTGACCCGGGCCGGGCGGCGGGCCCGCCGTCACTGCTGGGTGTCGCCCGCCCCGGTGCGCTTCTGCGCCTCGTCGACGCCGCGGTCGACCTGGTCCGAGTACTTGTTGCCGGTCCGCTGGTCGACCTGGTCGCCGGCCTTGTCCAGACCCTTGTCGACCTGCTCGTCGTGCTTGTCGGCGAATTCCTTGGCCTCGTCCATGAAGCTCATCCGTGCTCTCCCCTCTCAGTGCCGGGTGTCGCCGTGGCCGGTGCGCTTCTGCGCCTGGTCGACGCCACGGTCGATCTGAGACGTGTATTTGTGACCCGTCTTGCGGTCGACGGCGTCACCGATCTTCTCCAGGGCAACATCGATCTTGTCGTCGTGCTTGTCGGCGAGCGCTTTCGCCTTGTCCAGGAAGCCCATGCTGTTCCGATTACCCAGAATTTCGGCAACCTTGCGGAACAGCGGGTCCGAAGTCACCTCGGTCAGGTCGCGGCCCAGCGGGATCCGCCAGTTCGGGTACTCGTCGAAGGTGCCCGGCAGGTTCGGCTGGCGGCGCTCCAGCAGGACGTCGTGCAGCGAGGCGGTGACCAGCCGGCACGGCGTACGGGCCAGGAACCGGTGCATGGCCGCCACGGTCTCCTCGGTCGTCGCGTCCTCGGCCAGCAGCCCCTCGGCGCGCAGCCGGTCGAGCAGCTGGTCGCGGTCCTTGGTCCAGTTCGCCCGCTCCTGCTCGACCGGGCCGACCAGCTGGCCCAGCTCGGCGCGCACCTCCACCTGCTCGCCGGCGAGGAAGCCCGCCGCGGTCGGCAGGTCATGGGTGGAGATGCTGGCCAGGGCATTGCGCGGGTATCCGGCGGCGGGCCGGTAGCCGCCGTCGTCGTCGCGGGTGAACCAGAGCACGGCCGAGCCGAGCATGTTCAGCCGCTGCAGGCCCTCGGTCACCTCGGGCAGGACCGTGCCCAGGTCCTCGCCGATCACCACGGCGCCGGCCCGGTGCGCCTCCAGGGCCAGGATGCCGAGCATCGCCTCGGGGTCGTAGTGCACGTACGTACCCTCGGCGGGTCCCATCCCGGCCGGCACCCACCACAGCCGCCACAGCCCGGCCACGTGGTCCACGCGCAGGCCACGGGCGTGCCGGAAGATCCGGCGCAGCATGTCGCGGTACGCCGCGTACCCGGTCTCGACCAGCCGGTCCGGCCGCCACGCCACGCCGCCCCACTCCTGGCCGAGCTGGTTGAACGCGTCCGGCGGGGCGCCGGTCCGGGCCTGCATCGCCAGCACGTCCTGCAGCAGCCAGCCGTCCGCGCCGGACGGGTCGACGGCGACCGCCAGGTCGTGCACGATGCCGACCGACATGTCCCGGGCCGCCTCGGCCGCCGCGTCGAACTGCTCCTCCAGCAGCTGCTGCAGCCAGGCGTGGAAGGCGATCCGGTCGCTGCGGTAGGCGCGGACCGCGGGGGAGTCGGGCCGGCGCAGCTCCTCCGGCCAGTCCCGCCAGTTCGGGCCGTGCTCCTCGGCGAGCGCGCAGAACCGGGCGAAGTCCGCCAGACCCGGGTCGCTCTCCAGGTCGACCGGGCCGGCGAGCGGCCACAGCAGCTCCAGCGCGGCGAGCTTGGCCGCCCACACCGCGTCGTAGTCGATCAGCCCGTCCGCCGGGGTGGCCGGGCGCAGCGCGTCCACCCGCGCCCGCAGCTCCGGATCGGCCCGCCGGTACGCCTCGGTGTCCGCCACCCGCAGGTAGAGCGGGTTCGCGAAGCGCCGGCTCGACGGCGAGTACGGCGACGCCGGCACCGGCAGGGTCGGCGTGACCGCGTGCAGCGGGTTCAGCAGCACCACGTCCGCACCCGCGCTGTCGGCCACGAAGGCGCGCAGGTCACCGAGGTCGCCCATGCCCCAGGACCCGGCCGAGTGCAGGGTGTAGAGCTGCAGCATCCAGCCCCAGGCCTCCGGCGGCTCGGGCAGCTCGGTGGGGACCACGACCAGCGTGACCTCCTGGTCCGCGACCCGCAGCCGGTGCCAGCCCAGCGGCAGGTCGGCCGGGAGCCGGTCCACGCCACGGGTGCCGCCGTCCTCCAGGATGATCTCGCCGCGGGCGGGCAGCGGAGCGGTGCTGCCGGAGCGCAGCACGACCGTGCCGGGCAGCCGCTGGCCCTGGTCACGCCGGCGGGCCGCGGCGAGGGATTCGCGGACGGCCTCCGGGCTGCTCGCGTCCACGCCGAGCATCCCGAGCACGCCGATCACCGACTCCTCGGCGACCGGGGTCCGCTTGCGGCGCCAGTTCTCGTACCACGTGGCCACCCCGTGCGCCTGGGCCAGCGCCTCCAGATCCGGGTTCATCATGTTCCTTCCGTTCGGTAACGGCTCTCTTACCCGTTGCGCCCATGGGTCAGCATTGAACACATGGCTGATGTGATGAAGTGGTGGTCTCGACTGGCCGCCGCGCTGACCGGCGCGACCCTGGCACTGGTGATTCCGGCACACGCCTGGGCGGCGAGCAACGGCGTGGCGGAGATCGCGGTCGAGGCGGCCCGGCGCCGCTCCCGAGGACTCGGATTCGGCGTCTTCGGGCTGCTCTGCTGCCTGGGTGTGATCGCCCTGGTCGTATTGGCGATAGTGTTGATTTCGCGGAACCGGAAGCGTCGCTGACGGTTGCCGCCCTAGCGTGGGTGCATGCGTTCGTTCGCGCTCGCCGGTGGGATCGCCGCGGTGCTCTGCGTGCCCCTCGCCGTCTCGGTGGCCGCCGCCAACGCGTCCCCTGACGTGCTGCTCTCGCTGCGGCGGCCGGTGATCGCCTCGTCCACCGCGAGTGTCGCGTGGGCCGCTCCCGGCGCCACCGACCCGCACCGCAGCACCCGGTGGGCCAGCGCGGGCGGCCCCGGGACGCAGTGGCTCCAGATCGACCTGGGCGCTGCCCAGGAGGTCCGGCGGGTGCGGCTGTCCTGGGCCGAGGCCTACGCGAAGGCGTACCGGATCCAGGTCTCGGACAACGGCTCGACCTGGACCGACGTCTACCGGACGGCGACCGGGAACGGCGGCGCCGACGACGTCCGCAACCTCCGCGGGAGCGGGCGCTACCTGCGGATCCTGGCCACCCAGCGGGGAACCTCCGGTGGTTACTCGCTGTGGGACGTGCGGGCCTACGGGCCGGGCCCGGCGGCGCCGGTCACCGAGGCGACCGGTCCGTCCGCCGAGGTGCCCGCGGTCGCCGCGGACCTGACCGCCACCGCGAAACGGGAGACCGCGTTCAAGCTGGTCTCCAGCGCGGAGAACGCCACGCTCGACTGGCGCGGGCAGTACGGCTACATCGAGGATCTGGGCGACGGCCGCGGCTACACCGGTGGCATCGTCGGCTTCTGCTCCGGCACCTCCGACATGCTCGCCGTGGTGACCGAGTACACGAAGCGCAAGCCGGGCAACGGGCTCGCCGGTTATCTGCTGGCGCTGCGCGCGGTGGACGGCACCGACTCGCACCGGGGGCTGGACCCGGGTTTCCCCGGTGCCTGGAAGGCGGCGGCCGCCGACGAGGTATTCCGCAAGGTGCAGGACGACCTGCGCGACCGGATGTACTTCCAGCCGGCGTACCGGCTCGCCGAGGCCGACGGGTTACGGGCGCTGGGGCAGTTCGCCTACTACGACGCCGCGGTGATGCACGGGGTCACCGGGCTGCGCCAGATCCGCGCCCGGGCGGTGGCCGAGCGGCGGACCCCGGTCCAGGGCGGCGACGAGATCAGCTACCTGTCCGCGTTCCTGGACGCCCGCCGCGCCGAGATGCGTACCGAGGCGGCGCACAGCGACACCACCCGGGTGGACACCGCCCAGCGCGCCTTCCTGCGGGCCGGCAACCTGGACCTGGCCACCCCGCTCACCTGGAAGGTCTACGGAGACCGGTACACCGTCAACCGGTGACCGGTCCCCGCAGCGATGCCTTGATCAGGCCCTGGTCCACTTCTGGTTGCTGCCGCCGACGCAGTCCCAGAGGTGCAGCCGGGCGCCGTTGGTGTTGTTCCACTCGGCGATGTCGACGCACCGGTTGGCGGAGATGTTCACCAGGTCACCGGCTGCCGACAGGGTGAACCGCTGCACCGGGTTGCCGTTGCAGGCGACCAGCTGGATCGGCGTGCCGTTGGCCAGCGCGCCGCCGGCCGGGTCCATGCACTTGCCCATGGCCCGCAGCGTGCCGTCGCTGTTGAAGGTCCACTTCTGCGCGGTGCTGCCGTTGCAGTCCCACATCTGCAGACGCGCCCCGTCCACCGCGTTGGCGCCCGGGATGTCGATGCACTTGCCGTTGAAGTTGCTCTTCAGCGCGGTGCCGCCGGTGGCGGGCGGCGGGGTGCTGCCACCCTCGTTCCAGGCCGAGACGCGCACGTAGTCGACCAGCATGGTCTGCGGGAACGAGGTGGAGGCGTCCGGGCTGCCCGGCCAGTTACCGCCGACCGCCACGTTCAAAATCATGAAGAACGGGTGGTCGAAGACCCACTGGCGGCCGCCGAGCGAGGCCGGGGTGACCCGGAAGTACTCGGAGCCGTCCAGGTACCAGATGATCAGGTTCGGCGACCACTCCACCGCGTACTGATGGAAGGCGTCGCCGAGCGGCGAGCCGAGGGTGCGGCTGCCGCCGATCGCGCTGCCGCCGGAGTAACCCGGGCCGTGGACCGTGCCGTAGAGCTTGTTCGGCTCCTTGCCGACGTTCTCCATGATGTCGATCTCGCCGGACTGCGGCCAGCCGACGCTGCCCAGGTTGTCGCCGAGCATCCAGAACGCCGGCCAGATGCCCTGGCCCCTCGGCACCTTGATGCTGGCCTCGAAACGGCCGTAGCGCTGGGTGAACTTGCCGGAGGTCAGGATCCGGCCGGAGGTGTACTGGCACGTGCCGTACCAGCACTGGTAGTTGCCCGGGTTCTCCTTGCGCGCGGTGATCGCGAGGTGGCCCTGGCCGTCCTGGCGGACGTTGTTGGTGGAGTTGGTGTAGTACTGCAGTTCGCTGTTGCCGAAGCCGCCACCGCCGACGTCGAAGTTCCACTTCGAGCCGTCGACCGGTGCGCCGGCCGCGCCGTTGAACTCGTCGGACCAGGTGACCGGGCCGATCGCGGCGTCCGCGGTGTCGCCCTGGGAGGCGACGGTCAGGGCCCCGGCGAGGGTGAGCACGACTGTCGCCGTGCCTAGCAGGGTTCGTAACTTGCGCATGGGGATCCTCCGGGGGAGAGGGAACCGTACTCCAAACAGTCTTTAAAGTTCGACTGTCGTCGGTCAATGGAGACGGGTTCCGGAACCACCGGATAACAGGGATTCTCAGACTTTCTGGAAGATCGCCGGGGTCAGCGTGGGCTGCCAGCCGGGCAGCGAGGTGTGCAACTCCCGGACCCGGTAGAGCTTGCCCTGATAGCGGACGTACTGCCCGGGCCGGTAGCGGACATAGGTCTTCCAGGTCGTGGCGTCGACCGTGACCCGGGTCGAGACGCGCAGGTCGTCGACGAGCAGGGTCTGCGAACGCTGCCCACCGGCGGCGGTGTTCAGGGCCACCAGGAACGGCGCGCCGGCTACCGCCGGCGTGAACCTCAGCACGTCACGGCCGTCGACCGACCAGACCATCGAGGTACGGGTCCAGTCGATCGCGTACGTGTGGAAGTCACCGCCGCCCACCTGATCGTCGGCGAGCACCTCGACCTGACCGGCGGGAAGCTGCCCCTGCTCGGTGAGAACGCCCAGGGCGCGCCAGGCGCCGCCCTCCCGCTCCATCCGGATCCGCGCCTCGACCCGGCCGGCCGCCTGCCCGAACGGCTCGCGGCTGCGCAGCAGGGTGGAGAGCACCAACTGCCCCTCACCGGACTGCCAGGCCTGCCGGGGATCGCCGGTGACCAGCCACCGGGTGGCGTCGGGCACGGCGCCGCGGGCCCCGCCGAAGTCGTCGGTGAGCACGGTGCGGCTCACCGTGTCGGCGGCCCGGGCGGGAACGTCACGCCCGGTGGTCACGCTCAGCGTCGCGAAACCCGAGACGAACACCGCGGCCGCGAGCAGCAGACGCGTTCTTTTCACCGGCCACCCCCAACCCTCGATCACCCGCGCTGCACTCTGCGCAGGTGCGAGGGCCCGGGGCAAGAGCCGATGCCAAATCTTTAAGGCTGTTTTAGCCGACAGTGGCCGGACGGACCATCGGTGGACCTTTCCATCAGGCCGCCGCCCTGGCCACGTGGAGGGCTCAGTCGTAGTCAGGCGCGCGCGTCTCGTGCATCGCCAGCTCCTCGGCGCTGGCGCCGCCACCGGCCGCACCCGCGTCGTAGGCCACGCTGTCCGGCTCCTCGTCCCAGCCCGACCCCTCGTCCGGCGCGACCAGGCGGCCGACCGACCGGGGGCTCTCCTCGTCCAGCTGGCCGTCGTCGTAGAGCGAGACCTGCGAGTGCGGATCCGAGGACGGGCCCGGCTCCCACACGTCCCGGTCGAACTGCCGCTGCTCCGAGTCGTCCACAGTCTCGTCGATCGGGTCGCGGTTCGGCGGCAGCGCGGCCTCGGCGCCGAAGTCCGGCTGCTCCTGGCGGAGCCGCCGGTCCAGACCCTCGCCCTGGCGCTGCTCCTCGGCGGTGTCCCCGAAGCGGTTCGACCCGCCGGGGCCCACCCCGGCGAGCGCGGCCGGGTCCGGTCCGTCAGCCCAGCGCGAGCTGTTCACCTCGTCGTACGCCGTGGAGTCGTCGTCGGCGGTGTCCGGCAGCCCCGACGCCTCCGGATCGGTGACCTCGGTGGGGTAGTCGTTGTCTCGCATGTCCCGCAATCTACCCACGGCGGGGGTCGGTCATACCGGCATCGTCGCGTTGCCGATCTCCGGTGTGCGCTATCGCCGGCTCCGCCTCCAGGCGGGCCCACACCACTTTGCCGTCGGTCAGGGCGAGATGACCCCAGCGGGCCGACACCGAGTCGATCAGGAGCAGGCCGCGGCCGCCGTACGAGGTGGGGGCGACCGGGCCGGTGAACCGGGGGATCACGGTGGAGCCGTCCCGCACCGCCACGCTCATCGTGTCGCCGTGCAGGGCGAGCAGCACCCGCATCGGCGTCCGGGCGTGCGCGACCACGTTGTTGACCATCTCGGTCGCCACGATGCACGCGTTGCCGGCCAGCTCGGGCTGCTCCCAGCGGCCGCACGCCTCGGTGATGACCTCCCGGGAGCGGCGTGCCGCGCCCACCACCGGCTCCAGGTCGACGCTGACCCGGCGGTCGGTCTCCGGGGCGCCCAGGGCGGCGAACGCGCCGGCCGGGTCGGCCCACACGGGCCAGCCACTCGGCTGCCAGGTGCCGGCGTCGGCGGAGCCGCACAGCGCGAGGTGACTGCCCGGCCAGTCGCGGGTCTCGTCGAGGACGTCGTGCAGCACGGAGATCGCGTCGGACTGCGCCACCCGCAGCTCGGTCACGTCGACGACGATCGCCTCCGGCTGGGTCGCGAGGACGTCGAGCAGCGCCGCGCGAACCGGCGCGACGGTTTCCGCGTCCAGCACCCCGGTCAGCCGGATCAGGGGATAGGTCTGGCCGCGGTCCACCAGGTGACGAACCTCGCTCGGCATGATCGCTCCATTGTGCATAACGCGTCCCCTCCTCGCATTTCGGCGTGCGTGAGGATCGGTTGCCGCGGTTACCGCCAAGGGGGCATAAGTCCGCGAAACAGGTCATACGCCCCCGGGTGGGCAAGGTGAGAAGTACCCCGCTCGGGTGGTCTCATGCCCGTTGGCGCCGTTCGGCTGATCAGGGCCGGCGAGCCAGCGCCGCCAGGACGCTCTCGTGGAGCAGCCCGTTCGTGCCGACCACCGAGCTCTTGTCCGCGGTCGGCCGGCCGTCCAGGTCGGTGATCTTGCCGCCGGCCTCGGTGATGATCGGGATCAGCGCGGCCATGTCCCACAGCGACAGCTCCGGCTCCGCCATCGCGTCCAGGGCGCCCTCGGCCAGCAGCATGTAGCCGTAGAAGTCGCCGTACGCCCGGCTCCGCCACACTCCCAGCAGGATGTCCAGCATCTGGTCGAGGCGGCCCATCTCCGCCCAGCCGTTCAGGCTGGCGTAACAGAAACTCGCGTCGGTCAGCTTCCGCACCGACGAGACGCTGATCCGGGTCGCCGCGTGCTGGTGCTTCCCCGCGAACGCCCCCAGGCGGCGGGCTGCCCACCACCGCCGCCCCAGCGCCGGGGCCGACACCAGGCCGACCACCGGGGTGTCGCCCTCCATCAGGGCGATCAACGTCGCCCAGATCGGCACGCCCCGCACGAAGTTCTTCGTCCCGTCGATCGGGTCGATCACCCAGTGCCGGCTGCCCGGCCCGGCCGCCGCCACCGACCGCCCGAACTCCTCACCCAGCACCCCGTCCCGCGGCCGCGCCCGCGCCAGCGTCGCCCGGATCGCCTTCTCCACCGCGGTGTCGGCGTCGGACACCGGCGTCAGATCCGGCTTGGCCTCGACATGCAGATCGAGCGCCCGGAACCGCGCCGTCGAGATCGCGTCCGCCGTGTCGGCGAGCAGATGGGCAAGCGCAAGATCGTCCGCATATCCAGCCATGCCAGCAAATTAGTGCATGGCCGAGCCCACGCAGGCTCTGCCCGCCCACCCCGCCCCCTCCCCGCGCCGCCCCAGCCCCCGCCTCACCCCCGCCCGCCAGCCCCTCCACCCAGCTGCCCGCCAGCGCTGTCTGGGGCCGCCTGCTGCAGCCCTGCCCGTCAGCCGTTCCACCCAGCTGCCCGTCAGTGCTGTCGCGGGTCGCGTGGTGCAGCTCTGCTCGTCAGCCGTTCCACCTGGCTGCCCGCCAGTGCTGTCGCGGGTCGCGTGGTGCAGCTCTGCTCGTCAGCCGTTCCACCTGGCTGCCCGTCAGTGCTGTCGCGGGTCGCGTGGTGCAGCTCTGTTCGTCAGCCGTTCCATCTGGCTGCCCGTCAGTGCTGTCGCGGGTCGCGTGCTGCAGCTCTGCTCGTCAGCCGTTCCATCTGGCTGCCCGTCAGTGCTGTCGCGGGTCGCGTGGTGCAGCTCTGCTCGTCAGCCGTTCCACCTGGCTGCCCGCCAGTGCTGTCTGGGGCTGGGTGATGCGGCTCTGTCGGGCAGCTGTTCCGGTCGGCTGCCTGCCAGTGCTGTCTCGGGTGGCGTGATGCAGCCCTGGGGGCAGCTTGCTTGGGTGGTCAGGCGCCGTCGGCGGGGGTGTCTCGTTGGTCCAGGTCGCCGGCCCGGGAGCTGAGCAGGCGACGATACGAGGCCAGCCGGCGCGGGTCGGCGTGGCCCTCGGCGACCCAGGCGTCGAGGCGGCAGTCGGCGTCGGACGCGGTGTGGCCGCAGTTCGGCTGATCCTCCAGAGTGCCCTCGACCAGGTCGGGGAAGCCGTGCAGCAGACTTTCCGCGCTGACGTGGGCCAGGCCGAAGCTGCGGATGCCGGGCGTGTCGACGATCCAGCCCGGGTCCTTGCGGGAACGGCCGACCGGGGGCAGGCGCAACGCCACCGCGCTGGTCGAGGTGTGCCGGCCCTTGCCGATCGCGCTCACCGCCCCGACCGCACGCAACGCTTCCGGCACCAGGCGGTTGACCAGCGTCGACTTGCCCACGCCGGAGTGACCGACCAGCACCGAGATCCGGCCGGCCAGGCGCTCGCGCACCTCCGCCAGGTCGCTGCCGGGGCGCACCAGCACATAGGGCAGGTCAAGCTCGGCGTAATAGCCCAGCACCTGCTCCGGCCCGGCCAGATCCGCTTTCGTCAGGCAGAGCAGCGGTTCGACGTCCGCGTCGTACGCCGCCACCAGGCACCGGTCGATGAACCCGGTCCGCGGCGGCGGATCGGCGAGCGCGCTCACGATCACCAGCTGGTCGGCGTTCGCCACCACCACCCGCTCCAGGCGGCCCTCGGGGGTGGTGTCGTCATCGTCCGCGGTGCGCCGCAGCACCGAGGTGCGCTCGCCGACCCGCACGATCCGGGCCAGCGCGCCCGGCGCCCCCGAGACGTCACCGACCAGCGCAACCCGGTCGCCGACCACCACCGACTTGCGGCCCAGCTCGCGGGCGCGCATCGCGGTGATCACCTCGGTGTCGGCGGTGTCCTCGCGCACGCACCCGTATCGCCCCCGGTCCACCGTGATGACCAGGGCGTCGACCGCGTCGTCGTGTTTGGGTCGCAATCGGGTACGCGGGCGCGACGATCGGCCCGGTCGAATCCGGACGTCGTCCTCGTCGTACTCCCGCTTACGGCCTGGCAGATCTAGCTCCTCGCCACGAGTCCCGCCCAGAGTTCCGGGAACTCGGGCAACGTCTTCGACGTACAACCTACGTCGGCGAGGTTGATGCCCGTTACGGCGAGGCCGATAACCGCCGCGGCGTGTGCCATCCGGTGGTCGGCATAGGTCTCGAACGTGGTGCCGTGCAGCGGCCGCGGCACGATGCGCAGACCGTCGGGGAACTCGGTCACCTCGGCGCCGGCCTTGCCCAGCTCGGTGGCGAGCGCCCGGATCCGGTCGGTCTCGTGCCCCCGGATGTGCTCGACGCCACGCAGCTCGGAGGGCCCCTCGGCGAGCGCGGCCAGGGCGGCGACCACCGGGGTGAGCTCACTGACCTCGGACAGGTCGGCGGTGATGCCGCGCAGCGTGCCGGTGCCCCGCACGGTCAGCCCGTCGGCGGACTGGGTCACCTCGGCGCCCAGCTCGCTGAAGAGCTCCTTGACGCGCGCCACCGGCTGCCAGCTGTCGGCCGGCCACCCGGCCAGCGTGACCGCGCCGCCGGTGACGGCCGCGGCCGCGAAGAACGGCGCCGCCCCGGACAGGTCGGGCTCGATCGTCCAGGTCTGCCCGCGCAGCGTGCCCGGCTCGACCACCCACACGTCGCGCGTGCTCTCGTCGACCACGGCGCCGGCGGCGCGCAGCATGTGCGTGGTCATCCGCAGGTGCGGCGCGGAGGGCACCGGCGGGCCCTCGTGCCGCAGCACCAGCCCCTTGCTGAACCGCGGCGCGGACAGCAGCAGACCGGAGACGAACTGGCTGGAGCCGGACGCGTCGATGACAGCCTCGCCGCCCTCGACCAGCCCGGTGCCGTGCACGGTCAGCGGCAGCCCGCCGGCCGGCGACGCCTCGATCGACACGCCCAGTGACCGCAGCGCCTCGACGATCGGGCGCAACGGCCGGTTGCGCGCGTGCGGGTCGCCGTCGAACTCGACGGTGCCCTCGGCCAGCGCGGCCGCCGGTGGCAGGAAGCGCATGATCGTGCCGGCCAGCCCGACGTCGATGCGGGCCGGGCCGCGCAGGGGGCCTGGCTCCACGACCCACCGATCGTCGGCGCTGGTGTCGACGCCCACACCGAGCGCCCGCAGGCCGGCCGACATGAGCACGGTGTCGCGGGCCCGCAGCGGCGCCTCGATCACCGACGGCCCGTCAGCCAGCGCGGCCAGCACCAGTGCCCGGGCCGTCATCGATTTCGAGCCGGGCAACCGCACCGAAGCGGTGACCGGACCGGAGGCGGACGGGGCGAGCCAGGGGCGAGCTTCAGCAGTCACGATCGCCATTCTGCCGCCGCCCCCCGACATTTCCGCCGGGTGTTCCCGGCCCCCGAGACGATCCCGCCGGGCATACCCCCCAACGGCTGACCGCGCCGGGTGCTCCCGGCCCTGCTAGGCGATCCCGCCGGCATACCCCCCCAACGGCTGACCGCGCCGGGGGCTCCCGGTCCTGCGAGGCGATCCCGCCGGCATACCCCCCAACGGCTGACCGCGCCGGGGGCTCCCGGTCCTGCGAGGCGATCCCGCCGGCATACCCCCCAACGGCTGACCGCGCCGGGAGCTCCCGGCCCTCCGAGGCGATCACGCCGGGTATGCCCCCTGACGGCTGACCGCGCCGGGTGATCGCGGGCGGACGCCGGGCGGTGCTTCGGCGTACCGTGCTGCGCATGTGCGGGCGATACGCGACCACGAGGACCAACGCCGACCTCAGCCAGCTCTTCGAGGCGGTGGATGTGGCCGAGCCGCTGCGGCCCAGCTGGAACGTCGCGCCCACCGACCCGGTGCCGCTGGTCCGGATGTCGCAGCGGCACGAGGGCCGGGTGGTCGACACCGCGCGGTGGGGGCTCGTGCCGCCGTGGGCGCCGGACCTGCGGGCCGGCGCGCGCATGATCAACGCGCGGGCGGAGACGGTGGCCACGTTGCGGTCGTTCGCGCCGTCGTTCCAGCGCCGTCGGTGCCTGGTGCCGGCCGACGGCTGGTTCGAGTGGGTGCGCACCGGCGGCAAGCAGAAGCAGGCGTTCTACATGACCCCCGCCGACGGCACGCCGCTGGCGTTCGCCGGGCTCTGGTCGGCGTGGGGGCCGGAAGGTGTCCTGACCTGCAGCGTCGTGACGACCGCGGCGATCGGCGGGCTGGCCCGGGTGCACGACCGGATGCCGCTGATCCTGCCCGCTGACCGGTGGGCGGCTTGGCTGGCCGGCGGCGGCGACCCGGAGCAGCTTCTTCGCCCGCTCTCCGAGCGGGAATTGGAGGCCATCGAGGTACGTCCGGTGGGGGCTGATGTCGGTAATGTCCGGAACAACGGCCCCGCCTTACTAGAACCTGTTGCCGAGGTAACGCTTTTTTGAACAGCCCTAGATCATCGAAGTCCTTTGTCGGTTTATGCACGCATTTTTAATTAGCAACTTTGTTTCAAGATAGATCACCCCCTTGTTCTGATCTTGTACGGTGCGGTACAAACCAGCGCCGGAGTGGTGCCGGACCGTAAGGTGCGGCCCGGCCGCCACATGCAGTTCCGGTCCCACGGGGGAGGTGGGCTGATGACACGAGCACGCATGCCGCGTCCGCACGAAGTGGCCATCGCGCGACGCGACCCGCGGCTGCTCGAGGCGATCGCGCAACGACGTACCGATGAGGCCTGGCGCACGAGAGGCGCTTGCCGGAGTGTTGATCCGGAAACGTTCTTTCCCGCGCCCAACGAGCCGTCCGGCGGAGCCGTGGCGCTCTGCGGCACGTGCGACGTGCAGGGCCCATGCCTGGCCTGGGCGCTCCAGGTCGGCGACTGTCACGGCGTCTGGGGCGGCACCACGCCACGGGAGCGGCGGGCCATGTTGGTGGCCTGGCGGGAGCGGGTTCAGGCGAACGGCGAACTCGTCGAGGACGACGAGGCCGACGACGATCGCCGGTTGCTGACGCTCACCCCGGTCAGTCGCTGATACAACGGAGCCTGTGTCCAGCTCCACCAGCAGCATCGAAACCCCACGCGGCCCCGCCGCCGTCGTCGTCACCGACCCGGACGGTCCGGTGCGGAGTCTGCTCGTCCTCGGCCATGGCGCCGGTGGCGGCGTCGACGCACCCGACCTGGTCGCGGTGCACGGCGCGGCGGTGGCGGCCGGCGTGCGGGTCGCGCTGGTGACCCAGCCCTACCGGGTCGCCGGCCGCCGGGCGCCCGCCCCGGCCAACCACCTCGACGAGGCCTGGACCGCGGTCGTGAGCGCGCTGCGCGTACCCGGACTGCCGTTGATCTTGGGTGGACGCTCCAGCGGAGCGCGCGTCGCGTGCCGCACCGCGCCCACCTTGGACGCGGCGGGTGTCCTGGCCCTGGCCTTTCCGCTGCACCCACCGGGCAAGCCGGAGAAGAGCCGGGCCGGCGAACTCCCCGCCGCGATCCCCACCCTGGTCCTCAACGGCGACCGCGACCCCTTCGGCATCCCGACCCCCACCGCCCACGTGGAGGTCCTGATCCGCCCCGGCGCCACCCACGACCTGCGAAAAGACGTAGCCACCACAGCCCACCTCGCCCTCACCTGGCTACGCACCAACAACTGGGCCAACTTGACCACCCCTCCACCGCCATAACCGCGGCCACCGCGCGATGCCCGTCGAGCGACAGCGAAGACCAGCAAGCCCGGAATGCAAGTTGCGCTTTCCGTTGTTACACAGCCTGGAAGCTTGTCGGCGGGAAGGGGTTTTGTAGTGGGTGCCGGTACCGAGTACGTCCAGCGTGACGGCCGGGAGGCGATCCGGGTGCGGAGCCTGTTGAGTGCCCCCGAATGGCCCGCGGCGGAGACGCCGCCTGTACCCCCGTCGGTGAGCGTCAGCACACCCGCGGTTTTCGAAGGCGTTCCAGGGGCACTACCCGTATCCTCGGCGGGGCGGTCGAGGGGGGAGTCCAGGGTGGCCCAGAAGGAACGGACCGACGAGCGTCGCCGGCGTTTTGAGCGTGACGCGTTGCCGTTCGTGGATCAGTTGTATGCCGCCGGTCTGCGGATGACCCGTAACCCGGCTGACGCCGAGGACCTGGTGCAGGAGACGTTCCTGAAGGCGTACTCCGCGTTCCACCAGTTCGAGGAGGGTACGAACCTCAAGGCGTGGCTGTACCGGATCCTGACGAACACGTACATCAACTCGTACCGGCGTAAGCAGCGGCAGCCGGTGCAGGCGCCGACCGAGGAGATCTCCGACTGGCAGCTCGCGTCGAGCGAGTCGCACACGTCGCAGGGTCTGCGGTCGGCGGAGACCGAGGCGCTGGATCGGCTCCCGGACAGCGACATCAAGGAAGCCTTGCAGTCGCTGCCGGAGGACTTCCGGCTCGCCGTCTATCTCGCGGATGTCGAGGGCTTCTCGTACAAGGAGATCGCCGACATCATGGGTACGCCGATCGGCACCGTCATGTCCCGGTTGCACCGGGGCCGGCGCAATCTGCGCAAGCTGCTCGAGCAGTATGCGGCCGAGCGTGGCATCACCCGTACGTCGACTTCCGAGCCGCAGGAGGCATGACGCTGATGGGCAGCGACGAGCACGAGACCGATTGCAATGTCGTTCTCAGCGAGGTCTACCTCTACCTGGATCTGGAGTGTTCCGAGGATCGCCGCCGGCTGATCCAGAAACACCTGGACGACTGTTCCGGTTGCCTGCGTGAGTTCGGCATCGAGCATGACGTGAAGGCGCTGGTGGGCCGCTGCTGCGGCGACGAGCGGGCCCCGTCGGAGCTGCGCGACCGTCTCCGCAGCAAGCTCGACCAGCTCGAGGTGCAGTCGGAGACCCGCGAGTTCCTTCCCTGAGGGACCCGGAGACAACGGAGGGCCCGGCAGCGAATGCTGCCGGGCCCTTCTCGCTGTAGTGCGCAACCGGAGATGCGCTGCGCCCGTCGGTGTCGAGGGCGCCGAAAACGGCTAGGCGAAGCCGTTGTCGTTTTCGGTGACCTCGACACCGACGTCAAGGGGCGCAGTGCCCGCCGAGCGGAGCGAGGCCATCAGACACAGCTCAGCTGTTGGGGCGCTTGCCGTGGTTGGCGGCGCTCTTCTTACGAGCCTTCTTCTTACGGGCTTTCTTGGCCATGGCCGACTCCTGTTCGTGGCGCTTTACTCGGTGCCGATCGTAATGGGCGCGTCCTGTGGCCCGGGACTCACCCGCGCCTGATCCGTGGTTTGATGGCGTTCACCGACGGCGTGACGAGGAGGGCATTCGGCGATGGCGGACGAGATCCGGGCCGAGATGGTGGCCAACGTGTGGAAGGTCGTGGCCTCGGTCGGCGACACCGTCGCGGAAGGCGACACGCTGGTCATCCTGGAGTCGATGAAGATGGAGATCCCGGTGCTGGCCGAGTCCGACGGGACGGTCGGTCAGCTCGCGGTCAACGAGGGTGACGTGGTTCAGGAGGGTGACCTGATCGCCGTCATCGACGGCTGATCTAGTCCCGGCGCCAGCGCAGCAGGGATCGCCTGCCGACTTTGCCCCGCTGGCGCGGGATGACCGGGACCCGGAGGGTGGCCGCGGCCAGCTCCCGGGTGGGCCGGTCCAGGCCGGGCGCGGCGAGCGCGAGTTCGGCGACGGCTCGCGCCGCCGGGCCGGAGGCCGTCTCGGTGAGCCGCCCGGCGACCACCGCTGCCACGTCGCCGCGGGCGTCCGGGTCCACCCAGGCGTAGGTGACGAGCGCGAAGAGTGCCGCCTGGGTGACCCGGTCGACGTCGCCGTCGAGCAGGCCGAGCAGGAGCCGGCGGCGGCTGGAGTCGAGCCAGGGCTCCTCGGTGCCGTGGTGGAGCAGGCCCAGGCAGGCCCAGACCTCCATGCCGGCCGGTTGCGGCGCTTCCGCGACGGTCGGGTGGGCGAGCAGGGCCAGCAGTTCCCACGGTTCGACGAGGACCAGGCCGAGTGCGCGGTCGTACGCCGCGGGCGGATGCGCCCAGGTGGTGGTGGCGACCCGGTGCAGCCGCCGGAGCGCGTCGGCGGAGGGTTCCGCGTTGACCGGTGCGCGGCCCGCGGCCAGCGGGGCCCCGGCCGGCAGGCCACCGAGCCAGGCCGAGTTGCGGCAGCACTCCTCGAGGTCGGTGTGCTCGTGCGCGTCGTCCGGGTGGTCGCGGATGAAGTCGGCGAGCGAGACCAGGTGGGCGACGTCGCCGTCGGCGCGGAACCGCAGGCGGTGGGCGGTGTGCACGACACAGTCGTAGGTGGGGTCGCGTTCCAGGGCCAACTCGGTCCAGCGCAGCGCCTCGTCGAGGCGGCCCAGGTCGGCCAGGGTGGCGGCGACGTCCGCGTAGACGGAGAGGTCGTCGGGGTCGTAGGCCACGGCCCGGCGCAGTGCGGCGAGCGCTTCCGGCATCCGTCCGGCGCTGCGGAACGCGTACCCCAGCCAGATCTCTCCCAGCTTGGACGGCTGTGACCGGGAGCCGCGTGCGGCCCAGTCGACCGCGAGGCGGGTTTCGCCGAGCCGGCGCGCCAGCGCCGAGCCGGCGCCGAGCAGCATCGCGTGTTCGCCGTGGGCGGCGACGGCGTGCCGGACCACCGTGAGGTACGGCCGCAGCGCGGTCACCGTGTCAGCGGGCGCCGGGTCGCCGATGGTGGTGCACAGGCGCATCACGGTGCGGGCGAGCTGGTCCGGTTCGACCCGGGCGCCGAGGGAGGGCTCCTGCACCCAGGGCACCCCCGCCCAGTCGGTCGCGGGGGTCTGGCTGCTGGCGGCGGCGAGCAGCGGGAGCCCGTCCTCGGGCCGGCCGGCAGCGGCGAGCAGGTGTGCGTGGGCGACGACCCGGCCGACCGGCGCGTGCGGTTCCAGGGGGAACAGCTCGAGCGCGCCGCCGGCCCGTGCGGCCAATCGGCTGAGCAGCTCGTGTGCCTCCGGCAGGGTGGGTGCGTGGGGCAGCGCCCCGGCCAGGAGTCCGGCGGCGTTCGTCATCTCGCCGGCGTCCAGGGCCGCGCGGGCGCGCGCGAGGTCGTGGCGGGCCGAGGGTCGGGATTCCACGAGTGAAGACCCTAGGGGAAGTTGCCGCCATCTGTCAGTCCTCACGTTTGCGCACTCCTGCTCGAAACCTTGACCTAGTAAGCTCTTTCTTGCAAGACTGCGCATCATTCGAGCGAGAAACGCTTCATAGGGGAGGATCGCGTGACACAGCGAGGCCAGGGCATGTCGGCGGACATCGGGGAACAGCCGGCGGGTTTCGCCCGGCTGCTGGAGGGCGAGCACGCCGCTGAGATCGCTGCCGTCGCCGCCGAGGTGGCCCGCCGGCGTCCGCGCAACGTGCTCTTCGTCGGGCGCGGCACGTCCGACCACGCCGCGCTCTACGGGGCCTACCTCACCGAGATCCGGCTGGGCCTGCCGGTCGCCAGCGCCTCGCCGAGCGCGATCACGCTCTACGGCGCCCGGCCCGACTTCACCGGCACGCTGGTCATCGGCGTGAGCCAGAGCGGTGGCTCGCCCGACCTGACGAGCGTGCTCGGCGTCGCCCGGGAGAACGGCGCGCTCACCCTCGCGGTCACCAACAACCCCGAGTCGACCCTGGCCCAGGCCGCCGAGCTCGCCATCGACGTCGCGGCCGGCCACGAGCGGGCGGTGGCGGCGACCAAGACCTACACCGCTGAGCTGCTCGCGCTGCTGCTGCTCATCGAGGGGGTGCGGGCGGGCGACGGCCGGCTCCCCGACGACGAGCGGGCCGCGCTGGCCAAGCTGCCGCAGCTCGCCGAGGAGGCGCTCGCCGACCCGGCCGCCGACGAGCTGGCCCAGCGCTACCGGTTCGCGTCCAGCCTGATCACCACCGGCCGGGGGTATGCGTATCCCACGGCCCGGGAGACCGCGCTGAAGCTGATGGAGACCTCCTACCTGCCGGCGCTCGCCTTCTCCGGCGCCGACCTGCTGCACGGCCCGCTGGCGATGGCCGACCCGGACGTGCCGGTACTCGCGGTGGTCGGCGACGGGCCGGGCGGCCGGTCGATGCGCGACGTGGTGGCCCGGCTCGGCGAGCGGCGGGCCGACGTGGTGACGATCGGCCCGGCCGGGGAGATCCGGGTTCCCGCGGTCGACGAGCGTTACAGTCCGCTGCTCGACATCCTGCCGCTGCAGAAGCTGGCGCTCTCGCTGGCGCTGGCACGTGGCGAAGATCCCGATGCGCCGCGCGGCCTCAAGAAGGTCACCTCCACTCTTTAGAAATAAGCTGGGCCCGTGTCCACCCTGCGTGACCTCGTCGAGGAGCACACCACCCTCGGCCCCGCCGACATCGACCACCTGCACCGGCTCGCCGGAGACTGGTTGCTGCTGTCCGACCTCTCCTTCGCCGACCTGCTGCTCTGGGTGCCGATCAAGGGCGAGCCGCGGCAGCCGCGCGAGTTCCTCTGCGTCGCGCAGGTGCGGCCGGTCACCGCGCCGACGGCGTACCAGGACGACCAGGTCGGCAAGATCGTCGGCGGGCCGGAGGTGGCGCATCTCGAGGTGGCGCTGACCCAGGAGCGGATCTGGCGGGAGGGCGACCCGGTCTGGTACGGGGACACCCCCGCCCGCCACGAGGCGATCCCCGTCCGGCGGCGCGACGAGACCGACCTGGAGGAGGGCTTCAGCGAGGTCATCGCGGTGATCGGCCGGGACACCAACCTGAGCACCGCGCGCACCCCGAGCCAGCTGGAGCTGAACTATCTGACCACCGCCGACGACCTGGCCCAGATGGTCGCCGACGGCACCTTCCCACCGCGGCGGCACCCGGGCGAGATCACCTCGGCCCCGCGGGTCGGCGACGGGCTGATCCGGCTGGACGCGTCCGGCAAGGTCACCTACGCCAGCCCGAACGCGCAGTCGGCGTACCGGCGGCTCGGCTTCAACGCCCACCTGGTCGGCGAGGAGCTGGCGAAACTGGCCAGCCGGCTCTCCGCCGACCCGCTGGAGGGCAACGACGCGGCCGAGCGGATCCTGGCGTCGCTGCGCGGCGAGTTCCCGCCCCGGATGGAGGTGGAGGCCCGCGGCGCCACCGTGCTCACCCGGGCGCTGCCGCTGCTGCCCGCCGGGGTCCCGATCGGCGCGCTGGTCCTGGTCCGTGACGTCACCGAGGTCCGCCGCCGGGAGCGGGCGCTGATGACCAAGGACGCCACCATCCGGGAGATCCACCACCGGGTGAAGAACAACCTGCAGACCGTGGCCGCGCTGCTGCGCCTGCAGGCCCGGCGGGTGGATGCGCCCGAGGCGCGGATGGCGCTGGAGGAGTCGGTCCGGCGGGTCGCCTCGATCGCGCTGGTCCACGAGACGCTCTCGATGTCCAGCGACGAGGCGGTCGAGTTCGACGGCATCGTGGACCGGGTCGCCACCGCCGCCACCGAGGTCGCCACCACGAGCTTCCCGGTGCACATGCGGCGCGAGGGCACCTTCGGCGTGCTGCCCGCCGAGATCGCCACCTCGCTGGTGATGGTCCTCAACGAGCTGCTGATCAACGCGGTCGAGCACGGTTTCCCCTCGGCGGAGGACACCGACGAGGAGCCGCCGCCCGGCGCCACCGGCGAGGTCGTGGTCTCCGCGCACCGCTTCCGCAAGCAGCTGCACGTCACGGTCGCGGACAACGGGCAGGGCCTGCCGGAGGGCTTCAAGTTCGAGGGCGGCAACCGGCTCGGCCTGCAGATCGTCCGCGCGCTGGCCACCGGTGAGCTGCGCGGCAGCATCGAGCTGCGCAACCGGGCGGGCGGCGGCACCGAGGCGGTCCTGGTGGTGCCGCTCGGCAAGCGCTGACGCCGGCGGCAGCGCTGAGGCGATCAGCGATCAAGGCCGGCGGCGACCGGGGCCGGTTCCCGGTGGCCGTCCGGCTGCCGGATCGCCCGCTGCTGCGGCACGCCGAGCAGGACCACCAGCGCCAGCACCAGCACCGCACGCAGGCGCAGGCCGCGCAGCGCGACCGCGGCGCAGAGCGCGATCGGCGGCAGCACGAAGAGCAGGTGGCGCGGCGCCCCGGTGACGCCGGTCAGGAACGTGACGGCGGTCAGCGTCACCAGCGGCACGGCGGCCAGCACAGCCAGCTCGCGGATCAGCGCCCGGTCCGGCCACCGGGCGGCGAACGCGCAGCCGAGCACCAGCAGCCCGGCCGCGCCGGCCAGCGCCTGCGGCGCCGACCAGGCGGTCTCCCAGCGCCACTGCGGGTCCCAGCCGAGCAGCGCGGCCTGCTGCCGCACACCCAGAGAGATCAACGGCGCCGGGGGTACGAGGGACAGCACCGTCACCGGGAACCACCAGAACAGGGTGGGCTGCCCGCTGAGCCGCCACCGTGACACCACGATCCAGGCGTGTCCCGCCAGCATCAGCAGTGCCACCACCTGGGCCACTCCGGTGAGCAGGACCAGCAGTCCGTACCCGGTCCAGCGCCACCACCGCGGCCGGTCCAGCGTCCGGTACAGCATCAGCGTGGCCGCGGTGGCGAAGAGGAACGCCGGACCGGACGGGCCGGCCTCCTGGGCGTGCCGGCTCACCTGGGGCAGCGCCGCGAGCAGCAGACCGCCGCACAGCCCCGCCCCCGGGCTGAGGATCCGCCGTCCCAGTTCCCCGGCCAGCCCGACCCCGATCGCGATCGCCGCCAGGGAGGGCAGCCGCGCGACGGTGATCGAGCCGCCGGCCAGCTCGGTCCAGTAGTGCAGGAACAGGTGATACGGCGCGCCCACCGCACCGGACAGGCGGGCCGCCTCGACGATCTCGGCGGCTTCCGGGCCGCTGAGCAGGCGGGCGCGCGCCTCACCGGGCCCCGGCGCGGGCACCGCCAGGCCGAGCAGGCCCACGGCGGCGGTCAGCACGGCCGGGATCAGTGCCGGAGCCCAGGTCCAGAAGACGGTGGCCGCACGCCGTGGGCTCCGGCGGCGTGGGCCGGCGAGTGGTCGGGTGGGGGAGTCGTCGTTGGCGGGCTGAGCGAGCATGCGCGGCTCCCGTGGCGGACCGGCGTGAGCGCCTTTGCCCGAGTGTCGCAACGAACCGTGACGCTGTCACTACGCCGGGTGGGTCGCGGAGCCTAGGCCCCGGTTGTTACCAGACGTAGGCGGTGTGCTACTCCGCACACTCCCGAAATCTGGACCGTACTGGCCGAGATTGGCCGGGCGTGAGAGGCTAGCCCACATGACCGCTGCAGTTGACCGCCGCTTCGTGGCCCGCCGCCACGTTGACTACGGCCGTGTCCGCAGCGCGATGTGTCCGGCTTCCTGACGCCACCCGAGAAATCAGTTCGGGTGCGCAAGACGCGCCGGCCCTCTCCTGACACAGATGTCACGAGCCTCCAGGTGGCCGTGAGCGTCCCGGCGCGCCCACGTCACCCGGAGGAACGCCGACATGGCGCCCAGCAACACCCCCGCTGCACGGCCGACCGCCCGCCCCCGTAAGGCGCGCGGCGAGGGCCAGTGGGCGCTCGGACACCGCGAGCCGCTCAACCCCAACGAGCGCAGCAAGAAGGACGACAACCCGCTCAACGTGCGGGCCCGGATCGAGAACATCTACGCCCACGGCGGCTTCTCCTCGATCGACCCCGCCGACCTGCGTGGCCGGTTCCGCTGGTGGGGGCTCTACACCCAGCGCAAGGCCGGGATCGACGGCGGCCGCACCGCGGTGCTGGAGCCGGAGGAGCTCGAGGACGAGTTCTTCATGCTGCGGGTCCGGATCGACGGCGGCGCGCTCAACCTCGCCCAGCTCCGCACCATCGCGCAGATTTCCACCGAGTTCGCCCGCGACAGCGCCGACATCACCGACCGGCAGAACATCCAGCTCCACTGGATCCGGGTCGAGGACGTGCCGGAGATCTGGCGCCGGCTGGAAGCGGTCGGCCTGCAGACCACCGAGGCGTGCGGCGACTGCCCCCGCGTGGTGCTCGGCAGCCCGGTCGCCGGGGTCTCCGCCGACGAGGTGATCGACGCGACGCCGGCCATCGACGAGATCCTCAAGCGCTACATCGGCGACCCGCGCTATTCGAACCTGCCCCGCAAGTTCAAGTCGCAGATCTCCTGGCTGGCCGACGGGCCCTACCAGGCGAACGACATCTCCTTCGTCGGCGTCGAGCACCCCGACCACGGCCCCGGCTTCGACCTCTGGGTCGGCGGTGGCCTCTCCACCAACCCGCGCCTGGCCGAGCGGCTCGGCGTCTGGGTGCCGCTGGCCGAGATCCCGGACGTCTGGGAGGGCGTGGTCTCGATCTTCCGGGACTACGGCTACCGGCGGCTGCGGCACCGGGCCCGGCTCAAGTTCCTGCTCGCCGACTGGGGGGTGGAGAAGTTCCGCGAGGTCCTGGAGAAGGAATACCTCGGCCGGGCGATGATCGACGGTCCGGCGCCGGACCTGCCGGAGAAGCCGATCGATCACATCGGCGTGCACAAGCAGGTCGACGGCCGCAACTACGTCGGCGCCGCCCCGGTGGTCGGCCGCTCCTCCGGCACGCAGCTCAGCAAGCTCGCCGATCTGGTCGAGCAGCACGGGTCGGACCGGGTGCGGCTCACCGCGTACCAGAAATTGCTCGTGCTGGACGTGGCTGACGACCGGGTGGAGTCGCTGATCGCCGGCCTGCGGGTGATCGGGCTGGAAGCCCGTCCGTCGGCCTGGCGCCGCGGCACCATGGCCTGCACCGGCATCGAGTACTGCAAGCTCGCCATCGTCGAGACCAAGGCGCGCGGCGAGGAGCTGGTGGCCCGGCTGGAGGACCGGCTCAAGGATTTCGACGCGGAGATCTCGGTGCACATCAACGGGTGCCCGAACGCCTGCGCCCGGACCCAGGTCGCCGACATCGGCCTCAAGGGCCAGCTGGTCATGAACGCGCACGGCGAGCAGGTGGAGGGCTTCCAGATCCACCTCGGCGGCGCGCTCGGCATGGCCAAGGGCGAGACCGCCGGCTTCGGCCGCAAGGTGCGCGGCCTGAAGGCCACGGCCGAGGAGCTTCCGGAGTACGTCGAGCGCGTCGCCCGCCACTACCTGGACGGCCGCACCGACGGCGAGACCTTCGCCAACTGGGTGTTGCGAGCGGAAGAGGAGCTCCTGAAATGAGCGACGCCAGATCCGCGCCCCTGTACTGCCCCTACTGCGGTGAAGAGGACCTGCGTCCCAACGAGGCTTCGCACGGGGCCTGGGAGTGCCACTCCTGCGCCCGGGTTTTCACGGTCAAGTTCGTCGGTCTGTTGTCGAAGGGGGTAAACAAATGAATCTCTTCAACGCGTCCAGTCTCGGCCTGATCGACCTCGGTGCCCCCGCCCCCCCAGCCGACCCCGCCCGGCGCTCCGCCGACGAGCTCCGCGAGCTCGCCACCCGGGCCGGCCGTGACCTGGAGGGCAGCTCCGCCGAGGAGATCGCCAAGTGGGCGACCGACACCTTCGGCGCGCGGTTCTGTGTCACCAGCTCGATGGCCGACGCCGTCGTGGCTCACGTCTTCTCCCGGGTCTCGCCCGGCGTGGACGTGGTCTTCCTCGACACCGGCCTGCACTTCCCGGAGACCCTGAAGGTCCGCGACGCGGTCGCCCGCACGATGAACGTGAACGTCCGGTCGATCCGCCCGCGCCTGACCGTCGGCCAGCAGGACGGTGAGTACGGCCCCCGCCTGTTCGCCCGCAGCCCCGACGAGTGCTGCTTCCTGCGCAAGGTCGAGCCGCTGGAGCGGGCCCTCGCCGACTACGACGCCTGGGCCACCGGCCTGCGCCGCGACGAGTCGCCGACCCGCGCCAACACGCCGGTCGTCGCCTTCGACGCCAAGAAGGGCAAGGTCAAGGTCAACCCGATCGCGGCGTGGACGCAGGCGGACGTGGACCGCTACATCAGCCGCTGGAACGTGCCGGTCAACGAGCTGTTCAAGAAGGGCTACGGCTCGATCGGCTGCTGGCCGTGCACCCGTCGTACCAAGGCCGGGGAGGACCCGCGCGCGGGCCGGTGGGCCATGTTCGAGAAGACCGAATGCGGCCTCCACGTCTGAACCCGCCGGCCGCCCGGCCCGCCGTGGTCCTGGTGGCGCACGGCAGCCGTGATCCCCGGGCCGCGGCGTCCACCGAGGCCCTGGCCCGGGCGGTCCAGCACGCCCGGCCCGAGTGGGAGGTCCGGGCGTCCTACCTGGACCATGCCGGGCCGCGCCCGCTCGACGTGCTGACCTCGCTCGGCGCCCGGCGGGCGGCCCTGGTGCCGTTGCTGCTGACCGCCGCGTACCACGGGCGGGTTGACCTGCCCGCGGTGATCCGCGCCGCGGAGTCCCTGCCGGTCTCGGTGACCGCGACCGACGTGCTCGGGCCCGCCTCACCGTTGCTCCTGGCGGCCGTCTGCCGCCGTCTGCCGTCCGCGACGCTGGACGCTGTCGTGCTGGCCTCCGCCGGCACCCGGGACGCCGCCGCCCGCGACACAGTGGCCGGCGCCGCGGTGGCGCTCGGCGCGCGCCTCGGGCTGCCCTCCGCGGTGGCCTACGCCTCCGGCCCCGGGCCGAGCGCTGGGGAGGCCGTTGCGGCCCTCCAGGCGGCCGGTGCCCGGCGGATCGGGATGGCGGCCTACTTCCTTGCCCCCGGCCTGCTCTACGACGTGGCGGCGCGGACGGCCACCGAGGCGGGCGCGATCGCGGTCGCCGAGCCCCTGGGGGCGGCACCGGAACTGGTGCGGCTGGTGGGCGACCGGGCCGAGGCGGTTCTGGGCGCCTCGCTCGCTGCCGCCGCCTGAGAGTGACTCAGGATTAGTTCACTCTGGGCTACCGTCACTCTGCGCTAGGCGACTGATTCCGGCGGACGGCACATGATCATGGATCGTCCATTGCGGAGTGTGCCGGAGTGACAACTCAATGCCCTTGATCCGAATTTCGAGATCATTTCGGCGAGTGGTAAACGTACCGTGATCGCATTAGCGCACTGTGGAATGGAAACGCAGTGTGAGTAGCCCGAAACAGCAAGACGCCCCGGTGCCGTACGGCCCGGGGCGCAAATGCTGTGTGGGGGATTAGTTCAGGCGGTGGGAGCTCCGACCCGAAGGCCGCCGCGACGCTTGACGGCGCGCCGCTCATCCTCGCTCATCCCGCCCCATACGCCGGCGTCCTGACCGGACTCGAGTGCCCACGAGAGGCATTCCTCGGTCACCGGGCACCGCCGGCACACGGCCTTGGCCTGCTCGACCTGCAGGAGCGCCGGGCCGGACGTCCCGATCGGGAAGAACAGCTCAGGGTCCTCGTCGCGGCAGATCGCATCGTGACGCCAGTCCATGGCGGCAAACTCCTTGTTTCGGATGGGGTAATGAAAACAGTGCTGTTTACCTATATGCATGCGCCTGGTGCCTTACGGGTTGTACCCGCGCGCTCACCAGTGCGTCAGCAAGCTTTTGGTGTTTGGTGGCTGTTACGCGCTTCTGGATTAGGAACGCGCACAAGCAGCAACCGGTTACTTCTTATCGCTTGTGAATGCTTTCACGAACTCTCGCGATGTCAAGGGTAGCGCCGGAAGTTTCTCCCGCCGGGTGAGCTGCCTCACGTACCCTTATGTCCGGTTCCGCCGCTACTGCCAGAGCCGGTTGACGAACGCTCCCATCAATGTAGTACGGTCCCGGCCGTTTCGCCGACCTTTTGCCCGTGTTTCTGTAACGGATCGTGAGCACGCATCAGGGACACGTACCCCGTCGTCAGCAGATCACACGCAGCGCCGACGGAACGGACACGAAGTGCACCTTCTGGCGCTCCCCTAGGTAGTCGCCGTCCAGCTGGAATGCCTGGGGTCGGGACGCCACCACGGTGAACTCGGCGATGTCATGCAGCCGTAATACCTGTTTACCGTGTGGATCACCTGCGCGCCACGCGAGCTGTGTCACGGTCCGTGTGGTCCCGGCGAGATTGAGGCGGCGCAGAGCGGTCACGTCGAGCCCGAGATCGAACGAGGCGCCGGGATTGAGGTCGATCGCGCGGTCGCCGACGAACGTCCACGGTGCGGTGTTCTGCACCATCACGGTGCCCAGGCCGGTCTCCGCTTCCTCGCCCGGGCGCTCCAGCGACAGCGGCGGGTTCTTGCGATCCATCCCGGTGAAGAACTGCCCGGCCATCGACCGGACGTAGAGGCTCGGCGTCGACGTGCGGCCACGAAGTCTTGCCTGCTCAACCCGGCGAATTGTGGCGGCGTCCCACCCGAGGCCGGCCGTGAAGGTGAAGTACCGATCGTCCGCGCGACCGAGTCCGATCACTCGGTGCCGGCCGTCGCGGATGCCGTCGAGGATGACGCTGGTGCCCTCCACCCAGTCCCGCGGCATGCCGAGCGCGCGGGCGAAGACGTTGGTGGAACCACCCGGCACCACGGCCAGAGCGGGCAACCGGAACGCCGACGGCCCGGACAGCTCGGCGAGAGCGGTGGACGCGATGAGCAGTCCGTTGACCACCTCGTTGACGGTGCCGTCACCACCGAGAGTGACGACGAGGTCGACGCCGCTCTCCGCCGCGTCGCGCGCCAGCTTCGTGGCGTGGCCGCGCCGCTGCGTATATCCCACCGTCAGATCCACCGCGCTGCGCAACGCCCGCACCAGAACGTCGCGACTGCGCTCACTGGTCGTCGTGGCCCGGGGGTTGACCACCAGCAACGCTCGCATGGGCGGCACTGTACCCGGCAGACGCCGCTCGGGCTGTCGGTATGGTGCACCAGTGACCGGTGAGAAGCCCGTGACGAGCAGCGCGCCGACCCTCGAATGGGGGGTTCGTCTGCTCTATTTGCAAAGTGCCGGACTGGCGGTGCTCACCGCGTACCTCGTGATCCTTGATCTGACCAGCGGAGACATCGACATTGCGGTCGCCGCGTCGCTCACCGTGATGGCCGCTCTGGCCGCGCTCGCGGTTTTCCTGGTGGCGCGCGCGCTCGGCCGGCGCGCCGTGCGCGCTCGCGGCCCGGCCGTGGTGGTGCAGCTGTTCCTGCTGGCCACCGGCGGTTTCCTGCTCCAGGTCGGTCCGGTCGTGGCGGGCGTGGCGATGCTGGTTCTGGCGGCGGTCACCGCGGTGCTGATCCTGCTCCCGGCCAGTAACCGAGCGTTGGGCGTCGATTAACGGCCCCCTCGCGGCGGATCAGGGCCTAACCTGGACGGGTGACCGGCTCAACGGTGCGTCCGCCCGCCTATCAGCAGCTCGCGGATGATTTGCGGGCGGATATCACTTCGGGGCGGCTTCAGCCGGGTGAGCGCCTGCCACCGGAGCCCGAGTTGTGCGTCAAGATCGGCGTCAGCCGCAGCACGGTCCGGGAGGCGCTGCGGCTGCTGGCCAGCCAGCATCTGATCGTGACCACCCGCGGCGTGACCGGCGGAAGTTTCGTGGCGCATCCGGACGCGGCGAAACTGGCCGACGGGCTCTCCACCGGGTTCGCGCTGCTCGCCCACTCCGCCCACGTCGGCCTCGCCGATCTGCTGGAGTTGCGGCGCGCGCTGGAGGTGCCGGCCGCCGGCCTGGCCGCCGTGCGGCGCACCGAGGAAAACCTGGTCGAGCTGCGCGGCACGCTGTTCGACCCGGCGATCGACGACTTCGACACGATGATGGCGGCGCACGCGGCGTTCCACCGGGCGGTGGCCAAGGCCACCGGCAACCCGCTCTTCGAGCTGGTCGGCAGCCCGCTCTACCAGGCGTCGTACGGCGAAGAGGTGATCAACGACCTGCCGGAGGGTTACTGGAGCCGGATCGACGCCGATCATCGCCTGCTGCTCGACCGTCTGACCGCGCAGGACGCCGAGGGGGCCACCGGGGTGGCGGCGCAGCACCTCGACTTCATCGCCGAGGCCGTGCGCTAGAACTCCGTGCGTCGGGTGAGCAGGCGAATCGTGGCGAACCGGCCGTTGGCCTCGGCGGCCGCCGACGTGGTGAGGGCGGTCAGCACCTTCCACGCGAAGGACGACTCGGAAGGCAGCCGGGCGCCGCGCACCGTGGAGACGGTGACCTCGACGGTCAGGGCGTCGTCGGTGACCGCGAACCGGCACTCCAGCTCGGCGCCACGCGTGGCGATCGCCAGCAGCATGGCGCACGCCTCGTCGACGGCGATCCGCAGGTCCTCGATCTCGTCGAGCGCGAAGTGCAGCCGGGCGGCAAGGCCCGCCGTAGCCGTACGGAGGACGCCGAGGTAACCGCCGTCGGCGGGAACCGTCAGCAGTACGACGTCGTCTCCGACGTCAGGCTCCGTCTGGATCAGCTGAGTCACCTGAGCCCTCCTCCCGATGGAGGAGACTCTAGCCGCTCACGCAGCGTACGGACGAGTGTGGCGCCGCCCGGAGTGTCCCGGTCGGCGCCACGACAGGTCAGGCCTGCTTGGTCTCCCAGAAGATCTTGGAGATCTCCTCGATCTTGCCGAGCAGCTGGTCGGCGACCGCCGGGTCGACCGAGCCCTTGGCGCCGGCGGCGCCGGCGAGCTTGGTGGCCTCGTTGAAGAGCTGGTGCAGGTTCGGGTACTTCTCGAAGTGCGGGGCCTTGAAGTAGTCGGTCCACAGCACCCAGAGGTGGTGCTTGACCAGCTCGGCGCGCTGCTCCTTGATGAGGATGGCCCGGGTGCGGAACTCGGGGTCGGTGTTCCCCTGGTACTTCTCGGCGATGGCCTTGATCGACTCGGCCTCGATCCGGGCCTGAGCCGGGTCGTAGACCCCGCAGGGCAGATCGCAGTGAGCGCTGACCACGGTGCGCGGCGTGAGGAAACGCGGAAGTCGCATCAGGACTCCTCCATAGGTTTGCGATGATCCAGGCTTGACACTACCCCTTACGCCCATGCCGTAACGCGGACGGAGGCCTGCTGCCTTGAGATGGCAATTGCCATTGTTTGCCGTGGTCGTCAGCGGTCCGTCCATGGCGCCCACGCTGAGGTCCGGCGACGCTCTGGTGGTGCGCCGCGGCGGCCGGGTCCGGGCCGGCGACGTGGTGGTGGCGAGTTTCCGCAGCCGGCCGGACCTGCTGGTGGTCAAACGGGCGGTGCGCGAGCAGGACGGCGGCTGGTGGCTGGTCGGCGACAACGAGTTCGTCGAGGACGATTCCCGTGCGTACGGGGTCGCTGACGTGCTCGGGCGTGTGATATTTCGCTACTACCCGAGACCGTTCCGGTTAAGTTAGTGTCCTCTGATCCCCAGCGCACACCCGCGCTGTGGTGGCGTTACCGGGTGATCCCCGCATAGCACCGCCCTCCTGGCGCATACTCGCGACCAGGAGTCGCAGGTGCCACGTATCAATGTCGATGCAGTGTGGAGTTTCACCGTGTCTTTCTTCAGTTTCGAGCTCGATCCTGCCCTGGCCGCCGATCCCGTCTTCGACCTGCACCGCCGGGGCAAGATGACGATGAGCGCGACCGTTCCGCTGGCCAGCCGCGACGACCTCTCCCTCGCCTACACGCCCGGCGTCGCCCGGGTCTGCGAAGCCATCGCCGACGACGAGTCGCTCTACTCCGACTACACCTGGACGTCGAACACGGTTGCCGTCGTCACCGACGGATCCGCCGTCCTCGGCCTCGGCAACATCGGCCCCAAGGCCGCGATGCCGGTCATGGAAGGCAAGTCGGTCCTGTTCAAGCAGTTCGGCGGCGTCGACTCCATCCCGATCGTGCTCGACACCCAGGACGTCGAGGGCATCATCGCCACGGTCAAGGCGATGGCGCCGTCCTTCGGCGGGATCAACCTGGAGGACATCAGCGCACCCCGGTGCTTCGAGATCGAGCAGCGCCTCGACGCCGAACTCGACATCCCGGTCTTCCACGACGACCAGCACGGCACCGCCGTGGTCACGCTGGCCGCGCTGCGCAACGCGGCGAAACTGCTCGGCCGCCGCTTCGCCGACCTGCGCGTGGTCATCAGCGGCGCCGGTGCGGCCGGGGTGGCGATCACGCAGACCCTGATCGCCGCGGGTGTCCAGGGCGCCAACATGATCGTCGTCGACTCGCGCGGCATCATCCACAGCGAGCGCGGTGGCCTCAGCGGGATGAAGGCGGAACTGGCGGCCACGACGAACATCTCCGGGCGTACCGGGGGGATAGCGGAGGCGCTGATCGGCGCCGACGTGCTCGTCGGTGTCTCCGGCGGCACCATCCCGGAGGAGGCGCTGGCCGGCATGGCGCCGGGCGCGATCATCTTCGCGCTGGCCAACCCGACCCCCGAGGTCCACCCGACGGTCGCGCACAAGTACGCGGCGATCGTCGCGACCGGCCGCAGCGACTTCCCCAACCAGATCAACAACGTGCTGGCGTTCCCCGGCATCTTCCGGGGCGCGCTCGACGTCCAGGCCACCACGATCACCGACCGGATGAAGGTGGCCGCGGCCGACGCGATCGCGTCGATCGTCGCCGACGACCTGCGCCCCGAGGCGATCGTCCCGTCGCCGCTGGACCCGCGGGTCGCCCCGGCGGTGGCCGCCGCCGTCGCCGCGGCCGCCATCGAGGACGGTGTCGCC
>NZ_JBEZZB010000070.1:0-50322 GCF_040638955.1 Actinoplanes sp. NPDC024001 | reverse complement strand
CTGGCCCTGGCCGCCGGCATCGGCCTGGCCGCGCTGGCCGGAGCGGGCAGCGGCATCGCCGTGCTGGTCGCGCCGGACGTGCTGGTCGCCGGCGGTGTCCCGCTGCCGGCCGAGATCCCGCTGGTGGCGCTCTTCCTGGTGGCCGCGACGTTCCTGCCGGCCATCCTGCGCCCGCAGCAGCGCCGCGACCTGCTGGGCCGGTTGCGGTTCGGGCTGGACGTGCTCGGCGTGACGGCCTGCCTGATCTTCTCGTCCTGGGTGCTGCTGTTCAGCGGCGGCGACCGGCGCGGCGCGGCGATCACCGCGCTGGTCTTCGGTGCGGGAGCGGCCGCCACGGTCGCGGTCACCGGCGTCCACGCGATCCGGCACCGGGCCGCGCTGCAGTGGTGCGGGCCCGCCGCGGCGCTGTCCCTGATCGGGATGACCGCGCTGGTCATCGGCCAGGACTTCGCCGGCAAGCCGAACGCGGCGACGGCCGCCGTGGTCGCCGCGTTCGCGATCAACCTGGCCGCCGCGCTGCTCTGGTACGGCTCGGTGCGGATCTCCCCGGACGTCGGCCCGATGCCCTCGCCCGGCAGCGAGCCCTCGGCGAGCTTCCCGCTGCTCGCCATCCTGATCCTCGGCTCGGCGCTGATCACCGTGTACCACCTGATCAACGGTGGCCGGGTGGACGCCACGTCGATCCTGCTGGGCACCGTGGCGGTGTCGGCCGTGGCGACCCGCGAGTGGGTGACCGCGGTCGCCCTGCGCCGGCAGGCCGGGCACCTCACCGACCAGGGCAACCGGCTGCGCAGCCTGATGTTCGGCTCGGCCGACGTGGCGATGGTGCTCGACGCCAACCTGGCGGTGCGCTGGCAGTCGCCGGCCGCGGCACGCCAGTTCGGCCTCTCCGACCAGGAGGTCCTGGGCCGGACGGTGACGGCGCTGGCACACCCGGACCAGGTCGACATGCTGCACGCCCACCTGAGCGCGCGGATGGCCGAGCGCGACGGCGCCGCGGCGGCTCTCGCGGTCCGCCTGCGCGACGGGTTCGGCCGCTGGCGGGAGACCGAGTGGACCACGAACGGCCCGGACCCGGCCGAGCCCGGGCACACGCTGGTCATCCACATCCGCGACGTGACGAACCTGCGCGGGCTGGAGAACGCGCTGCGCCAGACCACCCACCTGGACCGGCAGACCGGCCTGGCGAACCGGGAGGGGATGCTGCGGGCGGCCGAGCTGATCCCGGACGCCGGCGCCATGATCGTGATCGAGCTGGGCGGGCTGACCGCGGTCGGCGACGTGCACGGCGCGGATCTGGCCGAGTTCGTGCTGGTCGAGGCGGCCCGCCGGCTGCGGACCGGGGTGGCCGGCGCGGACGTCCCGGCCCGGCTGGGCGAGACCCGGTTCGCGGTGCTCACCCGCTGCGGGGCGGTCCGCGCGCACCTGCTCGCCGGGCAGCTGGTCAACGCGCTGTCCGCGCCGTACACGGCGGCCGGCACGGTCTCGCACCTCTCCGCCTGGGCCGGCCTGGCCGACGTCACCGGCGACGACGTCACCGACGAGGTCATCCGGCGCGCGGCGCTCGCACTGCGGTCGGTCCGGTCCGGGCCGCCGGCCGCCGTCGAGTGGTACGACGCGGAGATGGAGACCCGCCTGCTGCGCCGCTCCACCCTGGAACAGGACCTGCCCGGTGCGCTGGACCGCGGTGAGATCGACCTGCACTACCAGCCGATCGCCGAACTGCCCGGCGGCGCGCCGGCCGGGATCGAGGTCCGGCCGGTGTGGCGGCATGCCACGCTCGGCCCGGTGCCGGCCGGCGAACTGCTGCTGCTCGCCGAGGAGCTGGGGATCCTCGGCGAGATCGGGCACCGGGTGCTGCACCGTGCCTGCCGGCTGCTCGCCGAGTGGCGACGCCGGCACGAGTCGCTCTGGCTGGCCGTCGAGGTCCGGCCGCGTCAACTGGTCGACCCGGCGTTCCAGGCCGGCCTGCACACCGCGCTGGAGAACCATCAGCTGCCGTACTCGGCGCTGGTCGTCGAGGTCGACCTCAACGACGTCAGCGACGGCACGCACGGGCCGGCGACCGATGACGTGGCGGCGTACCTGGGCCGGCTGCGGGCGCAGGGCATCCGGACCGCGGCCACCGACTTCGGCGCGGGACCGACCTCGCTGAGCCGGCTGCGGATCCTCCCGATCGACCTGCTGAAGATCGACCAGGAGGCGTTCGGGGAGTCCGGCGTCGTCATGGACGTCGCGGTGACGCTCGGGCAGCGCCTCGGTATGGAGGTCGTCGCCCACGGCATCACCACCCCGGCCGACCTGGCCACCGCGCAGGCGGCCGGATGCCGGCTGGGCCAGGGCGACCTGCTGGGCCGCCCGATGCCGGCCGAGCGCCTGGAGGCCTTCATCGAGCAACATCACGTACGGTGCAGGGATGACCGGCCGTCGGGTGGTGAGTGACGACGAGGTGGCACGTGCCGGGTGCCGCTTCTTCCTGCGGCACGGCACCGTCGACATGGATCGGCTGGCCGCCGCGATGTGCATCAGCCGCGCCACCCTCTACCGGGTGACGCACGGGCGGGACCGGCTGCTCGGCGAGGTGCTGTGGCGGCTGGCCGAGCGGATGCTCGCCGACGCCCGGCGCCACCGCACCCGGTCCGGGGTGGACGGGGCCGTCGAGATCACCTACCGGTTCACCGGGCGGCTGCTGGCCGCCGAGCCGTTCCGCCGGTTCATCGCCGCCGAGCCGGAGGCCGCCGCGCGGATCCTGCTGACCAGCGCCGGCGGGCTCACCGAGCGGATCGTGGACGCCCAGCAGGAGATCTTCCAGGAGGTCGGGCTGGACGGCGCCGGCGCCGATCTCGCCTACCTGTACGTGCGGATCATCGAGTCGGCGCTCTACGCGGAGCTGGTCGCCGGCCGCAGCGCCGACCTGGGCCTGGCCCACCGGGCCGCCCGCACCCTGCTGCTGGCGGCTTGCTGAGACACCTGTCGCAGCTTTTCCCGCGACCATGGCTCCACGTATCGACGAGTGCATATGGTGCGGCATGGTCAAGCATTCGTGGCGATCCACCGCCGTCGCGATCGCCGTCGTCGCCTCCGTCGCGGTCGCCGGCCTGCCCGCCGCCGCCCAGCCCGCGACGACGGGGCCGGCCGCGGTCGAGCCGGTCGCCGTGCCGTCGGTCTCCGGCCCGTTGCCCGGCACCGTGCCCGGGGACCCGAAGTCACCCGACATCGGTGACACCTATCCGTTCTTCTCCACACCCGACGACCTGGCCAGGCGCGGCTATGTGGAGCAGGAGTTCCTGATCTCCGGCCGCGCCGACGGCTGGGACACCGCCGGCGTACGGGTCGCCGAGGACGTCCCGTACACCACCCGGATCCTCGTGCGCCGTCCGGCCCGGGCCGAGCGCTTCAACGGCACCGCCCTGGTCGAGTGGCAGAACGTCACGGCCGGATACGACCTCGACGCGCTCTGGAACGCCGACACGGTCACCCGGGCCGGCTACGCCTGGATCGGCGTCTCCGCACAGCGCGTCGGCGTGGACCAGCTGCGCGGCTGGAGCCCGGCCCGCTACGGCACACTCGACGTGACGGGCGCCGGGGCGTACGTCGCGGACGAGCTGTCGTACGACATCTTCGCCCAGGCCGCGAAGGCACTCACCGCGAGCCGGCGCCCGCTCGGCGGGCTGAAAGCCCGCACCCTGCTGGCCATCGGCGCGTCCCAGTCGGCGGCCCGGATGACCGTCTACTACGACCGGGTGCTGCCGCAGGTCCGGCCGGTCTTCGACGGCTACGGCTTCATCGTCGGCACCGCGCCGGCGCGGCAGGGCGCCGAGCCGGTGTTCCAGGTGCTGTCCGAGACCGACGTGCGCAGCCCGGTGCGGCCCGCCGACACCGACCGGTTCCGCCGCTGGGAGGTGGCCGGCAGCGCCCACTCCGGCCACGCCGGCCAGGTCTACCGGCAGCCCATCCAGGTGCGTGACCTCGGCGCCGCTCCGGTGTACGACTGCGCCCAGCCCCCGTTCAGCCGGGTCCCGCTGCACCACGTGGTCGCCGCGTCCTACACCCACCTGGAACGCTGGGTGCGCCGCGGCACGCCCCCGCCGTCCGCCGAACCGCTCGCCGTCAACGCCGACGGCACAAAACAGCGCGACGAGCTGGGCCTGGCCCGCGGCGGGATCCGGCTCTCCCAGGTGGCCGCGCCGACCGCGCTGAACAGCGGCGACAACAGCGGCGAGTCGTTCTGCCGGCTGTTCGGCACCCACGTCCCGTTCGACCGGGCCGTCCTGGACCGGTTGTACCCCAGCCACGCGCGCTACGTCGCCCAGGTGGTGCGGGCCGACCTGCGCAACATCCGGGCCGGCTACCTGCTGCCCGCGGACGCCGCGCAGAACTGGCGCGAAGCCGGCTGATCCACCGACCTCGAAAAATGACGCGCGGCACGCCCTCGGGCGTGCCGCGCGCGATTGAGTGCAAGGAGTTCCATGGCCCCCCGCTCCCGCCACTGGCAGTGGCTGCTGCTCCTGCCGACCGTGGCGCCGCTGCTCACCCCGCTCGCCAACCGGATCGAACCGACCGTGCTGGGCGTGCCGTTCTTCTTCTGGTACCAGTTCGCCTGCGCGCTGTTCGCCATCGTGGTGATCTCGGCGGTGCACCTCGTCACCCGCGAGGACGACCATGAGTGACCGGCAGATCGAGGTCGGCGTCTTCGTCGTCCTGATGGCGGTCGTGCTGGTGCTCGGCTTCGGCGCGGCCCGCTGGCGTGCCCCGCAGGACCCGCACAGCCTGGAGGAGTGGGGCGTCGGCGGCCGGGCGTTCGGCAACTGGACCATCTGGTTCCTGATCGGCGGGAGCATGTACAGCGCGTACACGTTCGTCGCGGTGCCGGCGCTGACCTACGGCATCGGCGCGATCGGCTTCTTCGCCGTCCCGTTCGCGATCATCACGACCCCGCTGACCTTCGTCTTCACCACCCGGGCCTGGTCGGTGGCGCGGCGGCACGGGTTTCTCACGCACAGCGAGTTCGTCAGCGCCCGGTTCGGTTCCCCCGGCCTGGGTGCCGCGGTCGCGGTCACCGGCATCCTCGCCACCATGCCGTACGTCGCCGTGCAGCTCGTGTCGTTGCAGGCGGTGCTGCGTACCGTCGGGTTCGGCGGCGAGTGGCCGCTGCTGGCCGCGGTGACCGTGGTGTCGGTCTGCACGTTCCGCTCCGGGCTGCGCGCGCCCGCCCTGCTGTCGGTCGTCAAGGACGTGCTGATGGCCTGGATGCTGCTGACCGCGCTGCTGGTGGTCGCCATGTACGGCGGCTGGGACCGCACCTTCCGGGTCTCCGGCGAGCACTTCGCCGCCACCCCCTCCCGGATCGACGGGCTGCTGCTGCCGGAGACCGGCCACCTCGGCTTCCTGACCCTGGTCGTCGGCTCGGCGCTGGCCGTGTTCGCCTACCCGCACGCGCTGGTCGCCATGCTCGCCGCGAAGGACCGCGCGACCGTACGCCGCAATGCCGCCGCCCTGCCGGTCTACTGCCTGGCGCTGGCGCTGATGGCCCTGCTCGGGTTCTTCGCCCTGTCCCGCGGGGTGACCCCGGTCGACGGCGACCTGAACACCGTCGTGCCGCGGCTGATCCACGAGTACTTCCCCAGCTGGTCGGCGGGGATCGCCTACGCCGCGCTCAGCGTCGCCGCGCTGATCCCGGCCGCGGTGATGTCGATCGCCGCGGCCAACGCCTTCACCCGCAGCCTCTACCGCCCCTACCTGCGGCCGGACGCCTCACCGGCCACCGAGGCGCAGGTCAGCCGGTGGGTGTCGCTGGTCGTCAAGTTCGGCGCGGCCGGGCTGATCCTCGCCGTCGACCCGGCCTTCTCGGTGGACCTGCAGCTGATCGGCGGGGTGGTCATCCTGCAGACCATCCCGGCGACATTCCTGGGGCTGCTCACCGGCTGGTTCCACCGGGCCGGGCTGATCGCCGGGCTGCTCGCCGGGCTCGGCGCCGGCCTCGCGATGCTCTACGACATCCCCAAGGTCAACGCGACCGGCCAGGTGGTCGCCGACCACTTCGGCGGCTCCAGCTGGCCGGTCGGCAACGGCATGACCGTGTACGTCGGCATCGTGGCCCTGGCGATCAACCTGGCCGTCGCGGTGCTGGCCACCGTGCTGCTGCGGATGGCCGGGGTGCCCGGCGGCCGGGACGCCACCAGCCCCGAGGACTACCTGGCCGACGCCGGCGACGCGAAGCTCAAGCGCCTGGACGGGCTGATCGACGGCCTGCCCCGGCGCAACCCGGTCCCCGAGGTGGTCGGCAGATCACCTCAGACGGTGCGCAGCGCCTCGGTGGGGGAGAGGCGTGCGGCGCGCCACGCCGGGTAGAGCCCGGCACAGGCGGTGATTCTCGGGTACGAGTGCGGGCTGGTCGGCACCGACCGCCGCTGACCATGCGGTTTACTGGATGATGATCACGAAAGAAGTGGAGAGCCACCATCCTTACCGTCAACGCCCTCGCCGCCCCCTCGGCCACCGAACCGCTCGTCCGTGCCACGGTCGAGCGGCGTGACGTCGGGCCGCGCGATGTCCTGATCGAGATCAGCTACGCCGGCATCTGCCACTCCGACATCCACACCGTGCGCGGCGACTGGGGCCCGGTGCCCTACCCGCTGACCGTCGGGCACGAGATCGTCGGGCACGTCACCGAGGTCGGCGCCGAGGTCACCAAGCACGCCGTCGGTGACCGGGTCGGCGTCGGCTGCATGGTCAACTCGTGCCGCGACTGCGCCAACTGCCGGGCCGGCCAGGAGCAGTACTGCGTGGCCGGCAACACCGGGACCTACGCGAGCGTCGACCGCGACGGCACGGTCACCCAGGGTGGGTACTCCACGCACGTCGTCGTCGATCAGGACTTCGTGCTGCGGGTGCCGGCGTCGATCGCGCACGAGGCGGCCGCGCCGCTGCTGTGCGCGGGCATCACCACCTACTCGCCGCTGGCGCACTGGAAGGCCGGGCCGGGCAAGAAGGTCGCCGTCGTCGGCATGGGCGGGCTCGGCCACATGGCCGTCAAGATCGCCGCTGCGATGGGCGCCGAGGTGACCGTGCTGTCACAGACGCTCAGCAAGAAGGACGACGGCCTGGCCTTCGGCGCCACGGATTACTACGCGACCAGCGACCCGGCCACCTTCGAGACGCTGGCCAACTCCTTCGACCTGATCATCAACACGGTCAGCGCGCTGGTCGACATCAACGCCTACCTGAGCCTGCTGCGTCTCGACGGCACCCTGGTCAGCGTGGGCGCACCGCCGGAGCCGCTGCCGGTGCAGGTGTTCTCGCTGTTCGGCGCGCGGCGCTCGTTCGCCGGTTCGAGCATCGGCGGCATCGCCGAGACGCAGGAGATGCTCGACTTCTGCGCCGAGCGCGGCATCGCCCCGGAGGTCGAGATCATCAGCGCGGACCGGGTGAACGAGGCGTACGAGCGGGTGCTCAAGTCGGACGTCCGCTACCGCTTCGTGATCGACGTCGACACCCTGCGCTAGCCGCCGAGTGGCATGGGGCCGAACCGGCCCCATGCCACGAAGACGGCCAGACCGAGATAGACCAGGTCGGCGATGATCGTGGCCCGCTCGCCGCGGCGCAGGCGCATGATGGCGGCGCCGGTGAACAGCAGCGCCACGCAGACGGCGGTCACCGGCACCATGATCGGGGCGATGTCCAGCACGGCGGGCAGGATCAGCCCGGCCGCGGCCAGGATCTCCAGGGTCCCGATCATCCGCAGGGCACGGGGACTGAAATCCATCACCCACTCCCCGGCGCGGCCGACGGCGGCGATCCGCTCCCGGGGTACGAACATCTTCGAGGTGCTGATCAGCAGGACAGTGGCCAGCAGGGCGGCCACGATCCACAGCCAGAGATCGAGACTCATACGACGCTCCTCGTGTCTTCTTCCTTCACCACACGAGTCGAGACAGCACGGCGTCCTGTGACATGACCGCCGGAGGTAGTGCTGGGTATACCCGCGAGACTCCAGCGCGGGGGAGTGTGGCCGGCCGGGCGCTCCGGTTGGCTGAGGGCATGACGACAATCGATGCCGCCAAGAGGATCGCCACCGCCGTCGCGCTGACCGTGGCGGGGACCGTCGCCCTCGCCCCGCCGGCTGCCGCGTCGCCGCGGCTGGCGCTGCCGCCGCCGTCCGGGCCGTACGCCGTCGGCCGCGACGTTCTCCACCTGGTCGACCGGGACCGCCGTGATCCCTGGGTGCCGGAGAACCCGCGCGAGCTGATGGTGTCGATGTTCTACCCGGCGGCGGGACCGGGCCGGCCGGCGCGGTACCTCAGCACCACCGAGGCGCGGCTGCTGATCGCGGAGCGCGGGGCGACCGGGCTGGTCGAGCCGGAGGTGGTCGGCGGCACCCGTACCGCCGCACGGGAGTCGGCACGGCCGCGACCGGGACGGTATCCGCTGGTGGTGCTCTCGCCCGGGTTCGCGCTGCACCGGCACACGCTCACCCACCTCGCCGAGGAACTGGCCGGCCGCGGGTACGTCGTGGCGGCGCTCGACCACGCCTACGAGTCCGCCGGCACCGCCTTCCCCGGCGGGCGGGTCCTCACCTGCGCCGCCTGCCTGACCGACGACGAGGCCAAGGTCGTCGCCGGCCGGGCGCAGGACGTCACGTTCCTGCTCGACCGGCTGACCGACGCCCGGCCGGCCTGGCGCCACGCGGGGCTGATCGACCGTACCCGGATCGGGATGGCCGGGCACTCGATCGGCGGCAACGCCGCCGCGGCCGCCATGGCCGCCGACCGGCGGGTGCGCGCCGGGGTCAACATGGACGGCTCGTTCTTCCAGCCGGTGCCCGCGGCCGGACTGGACCGGCGTCCGTTCCTGATGCTCGGCATGCCCCGCCACCGGCCCGGCGACTTCGACACCACGTGGGACCGGGACTGGCCGAAACTGGACGGCTGGAAGCGGTGGCTCACCGTGACCGGCACCGGCCACTTCGACTTCTCCGACGTGCCGGTGCTCGCCGAACAGGCCGGGCTGCCGGACCCGGACTTCCCCCTGCCCGGCGACCGGGCCGCGCGGATCGTCCGCGACTACGTGGGCGCGTTCTTCGACCTGCACCTGCGCGGGATGCCCCGGCCGCTGCTGGACGGCCCGACCACCGCCAACCCGGAGGTCCTGTTCCATCAACCGGTGTAGTTATCCCCACCCGGCTCGGTAGCCTGCCTCCATGTGGTCGCGGCCGCCCGGGCGAAGGCTGAACACATGACTCGTCACGTGCTCGCCCTGGCCCGGTGCACCGCCCTGGCCCTGCTGGCGGTGGCCGGCTTCGGCTACGGGCTGCTCGTCGTGGCAGCCGCCACGGTGGTCCTGCCCTTCCCGAGGGCGGTCGCCGGCCAGTTCCGGCTGGTCGCCCTCGGCCGGCGGCTCGCCCGCACCTGGGCCGGGGCCGACCTGCCCGATATCGAACGGGGGCCGCCGCCGGTCCCGCAGCGCCGGCCGGACGGCTGGTACGTGCACGGCACGACCCTGTTCAAGTCCCCGGTGGTGCCGCGCTGGCTGGCCCGCGCGGACCACTACGGCGAGGACCCGGAGGCGGCCCGGGAGTGGTATTGGCTGGTCGCCGCCCCGTTCACCAGCGCCCTGCCGATTCTCGGCACCCCGCTGCTGATCGTGACCGGTCTACTCGTACCCCTGTTGCAGCCTTGGGTGTCGGTGGCCGCGACCGCGGCTGCCGTGCTGGTCGCACCGCTCGCCCTGCGCTGGTATGGCCGGTTGACGCAGGCCCGCCTGCGTCCCGCCGACCGCAAGCCGTCCGCGCCGTGGCGGTGGATCAGCCGGGCGTTCGCGCTGACCTGGCACGCCGCCGGGCTGGCCGGGATCTCGCTCGCGGTGTTCGGCGCGACCCTGCTGTCCCTGGTCGCGCTCGTGCTGTCGCTGGGCGGGCTGCTCCTGCCGATCACCACGGTCCTGCGGCCGCTGGTCGAGCTGTACCGCCGGTTCGCGCGCGAGTGGACCGGCGCCGACCTGCCCAGCCCCTACCGGCCACTGCCGCCGCCTCCGGTCGCCGACCAGGACGGCACCTACCGGTACGGCCGCACCCTGTACGACAACCGGAAAGACCTCGAGTTCGCCCGGCGCTACGGCTCGGTGGCGCGCGACCCGGCCACCTGGCGCGACCAGCTGTGGTCGCTGGGCGCGCTGCCGCTCGGCCCGGTCTCGCTGCTCCCGGCCGCCGTGGTCAGCCTCGGCTTCTTCGGCCTGGTCTGGCAGCCGCTGACCTGGGTGATCTGGGCGGTGCCGCTGGGCCTGGCCACCGGTTACTGGGTGACCCCGTTCTGGCTGTGGTACGCCCTCGAACTCGCCGGCCTGGTCCCGGCCTCGATCCCGGACTGGACGAGCCTGCTCACCGGGCTGGCGGTGACGCTGCTCGGCCTGCTCCTGGCCGTCCCGGTGACGCGGTTGCGGCTGTGGTGGGACCGGGCCCTGCTGCGCCCGACGGCCGCGTCCCTGCTGGCCACCCGGGTCGCGCAGCTGAGCACCAGCCGGGCCGACGCCGTCGACGCGCAGGCCGCCGAACTGCGCCGCATCGAACGCGACCTGCACGACGGCGCGCAGGCCCGGCTCATCGCGGTCGGTCTCGGCCTGGGCGCCGTCGCCCGGCTGATGGAGACCGACCCGGTACGCGCCAGGCAGCTGCTCACCCAGGCCCAGGAGACCTCGGCCGCCGCCCTGGACGAGTTGCGCCACCTGGTCCGCGGCATCCACCCGCCGGTGCTGGCCGAGCGTGGCCTCGGCGACGCGGTACGCGCGGTCGCCCTGGACACCCCGCTGCCGGTGACCGTGCACGTGGACCTGCCCGGGCGGCTCGATCCACCGGTGGAGTCGGCCGTCTACTTCGCCGCCTGTGAGACGCTGGCCAACGCGGCCCGCGTCGCGTCACACGTCGCGGTCGAGCTGACCCACCGTGACGGCCGGCTGCGCCTGGTCGTGACCGACGACGGTCCCGGCGGCGCCGACCCGGCCGGCGGCACCGGCCTGAGCGGCATCCGTCGCCGCCTGACCGCTTTCGACGGTTCCCTGTCCCTGCACAGCCCGCCCGGCGGTCCCACCGTCGTCACCATGGAGGTTCCGTGCGCGTCGTCCTCGCCGAAGACCTCCACCTCCTGAGAGACGGCCTGGTCCTGCTGCTGGAGAGCCACGGCTTCACCATCGCCGAGGCGGTCGCCGACGGGCCGGCCCTGCGCGCGGCGCTGACCCGGCACCGGCCCGACGTGGCCGTCGTCGACGTGCGGCTGCCGCCGACCTTCACCGACGAGGGCCTGCAGGCGGCGCTGGCCGCCCGCCGGGCGATGCCCGCCCTGCCGGTGCTGGTGCTGTCCCAGCACGTCGAGCAGCTGTACGCCCGTGAGCTGCTGGCCGACGGCGCCGGCGCGGTCGGTTATCTGCTCAAGGACCGGGTGCTCAACGGCGACCAGTTCGCGGACGCGGTGCGGCGGGTGGCGGCCGGTGGCACGGTGATGGATCCGCAGGTCATCGCCCGGTTGCTCAGTTCCGGTGGCTCGGCCTCGCCGCTGTCGCGGCTCACCCCGCGGGAGCGGGAGGTGCTGGAGCTGATGGCGCAGGGCCGCTCCAACGCGGCGATCGCCGGGCGGTTGTTCCTGAGCGAGAGCGCCGTCGGCAAGCACATCGCGAGCATCTTCACCAAGCTCGACCTGATCCCCTCGGACGACGACAACCGCCGGGTGATGGCGGTCCTGGCCTTCCTCAACGCATCCTGATCCGCCTGTGATCTGCCTGGTGGTTCTGTTGGTCCGCTCAGTGGACCATTCCTCCGCACGGAAAGGCAGGTATACATCTCGTGCTCACCCTGCCCTACTGCGTGTCCGAGGCGGCCCTGCTCGCGATCCACCGGGCCAACCACGTCACCTGCGCCTACTCGACCAGCCGGCCCAGCTCCTTGCCGGCGGGGTCGACCAGCACCAGCGTCGTGCCGTCGAAGCCGGCCCGGCCCGCCTCCACCAGCCACGAGCCCACCGACACGTTCTCGCAGCCGACCAGCGTGGTCGGCCCGGACGCGGCCAGCAGGGCGCCGTCCGGCCCGGCCAGCCAGCGGCCGCCCTCGCCGTTGCAGCCGTCGCTGCCCTGCCACTTCCCGCCGTCCTGGAACTCGACGAACGGCCCGTCCGCCATGACCTCGGACGGCATCGGGTCCGGCCGCCACCGACCCAGCATGGCCGCCGTGGTGGCCGGGGTCAGCTTCGCCGGCAGCGGTGCGGCGACGGCTTCGAGCTGCTCACGGGCTTCCGCATCCAGCGTGGGAACGCCGGTCACCTCGGCCGCCATGTCGGGCCGGGACACCGGGCTCGCGCCGGGCATCAGCCGGGCGACGGTCGCGCCGCTCGCGTCCAGCAGCATCTGCTGCGCACCGTCGGCACGGAAAGCGGCCACCCGGGCCAGCCACTCCGGCACCAGGTCCGCGTCGGCGTCCGGCTCCTTCACCGAGGCGCACTCCGGCTGCTCGGTGGGGACGCTGTAGCTGTTGAGGTCACCCAGCACCAGGCCGTCGGTGTTCGCCCTCCACTGGCCGCTGAGCGTCAGGCAGGGCCGGAAAAGCCCCAGCTCGCCGTCGCCCCCGAACCGGATCACGGTCTCCGCCGGCTCGGCCGGAACCGACAGCTTCCACAACCCCACCAGTGCGGCGGGCCCACCCCGCGCCGCCCCTGCCGAAGCGGTCGCGTCCGGCACGCCCGGCGCGGCCGACGGACTGCCGCACCCCGCCGCGAGCGCCCCGGCCAGCACCACACCGAACCATCGCATCCGCATGAAACCCTCCACACCCCTGCCGGCCGAGCGGCCGATGCCGGTACGACGCAGCCGCCCCCACACCGGTTCCACCCCGAGCCCCTGAGGTGCCCGGCCTGAGCACGGGGATCGTTGACATGCTGTGCCAGCGTTGTTGGCTATGAGTGATGTTGCCGCCCATGTGGTGCCGGTCGAGTTCGCGGGCGTTGAGATTCTTGTGCAGGCTACGCCGGTCAACGTCGTGGGTTCCGAGCCGACCTCCGCGGCATCACAGGTCAAGGACGCCTACGAGCGCGCCGAAGCGGCCGTTCTCGGTGTGGCCGAGTCCGTGGCGGGCACGATCGACCGTCTGATCAAGTCCGGCCGGCAGCCGCGAGAGGTGCAGGTCGAGTTCGGCCTCAACGTGTCGCTGGAAGGCAACGTGCTGATGGCGAAGGGAAAGGCCGGCGCCGCACTCGCCGTGACGTTGACCTATGACGTCGCCCGCTGAGCTACCGGGCTATCTCGGCAGGGTCGTCGATTCGGCCGGGACCGCAGTGGGGACCTGTTTCCAGATACAGCCGGGTGTGCTGGTGACCGCGTGGCACGTCGTTGCCGACTGCGGCGCCGAGCAGCCCGGTGCTGACGTGCACGTGGGTGCGCTGTCCTCGGGGCCTCCGAGGATTGCCCGCGTCCACGCGGTGGACGAGTTGCGCGACCTGGCGGTGCTGACCAGCGCCGAGCCGCTGGACAGCTGCGTGCCGGCACTGGCTGCGTCGGACTCCGTGGACCCGGCCACGGATGTGCATGTGACGGGGGTTTCGCGCTTCCTCAACGATCAACCGTTCGCGGTTTCCAGCACGGCTGCGACATGGCACGGCCCGGCGGTCCGCGAGGACCAGGTGCCGCTCGGCGTCATTAACGCTCCCAACCTGGTCAAGGGAATGAGCGGCGCTCCGGTCCGGCGAGTTGACGACGGCAGCGTTGTCGGGGTGGTCTCGGCTCGCTACCAGAGCGGGCCGTCGGCCTATCTGCAGCACGCGGTGTGGGTGGCACGTACCGAGGACATCGCGCCGCTGCTGGTGGGTCTGGCGGATGTGCGGATTGCCGCGGCCCAGCCGCCGGGGTCCCCTCTCGACCTGCTTCTGAGCGTTTCCGAGACCGACGTCCGGCTCGCGGGCGCCGGGATCGACGTTTCCGCGCCGCACCGTGGGGTGTCTCCCGGGCTCGCGCACGCGATGAACGACGTGCTGCGCCGGCGGGCACAGCCGACGAGACTGGAGGTGCGCTCATCCCCGGATGATCCTCCGCCCGCCGCGGAAGCGGGAGCGATGTTGTCGCTGCGGAGGGCCGGCGACCTACTGAGTGACTCGTTCCTGCCCGGCCCACTACGCGCGGCTCTCATCCGGGTGATGACGCGCGCAACCGGCGAGACCGCGCCGGTACGCCTGGCCGTCGATGCCCCGGCCTACAGCGAGTTGCCGTGGGAGGCCGTTCCTGATCCGGTGAGCGGGCGACCGCTGGCGCTGCATCCGCTGGTTTCGGTGTTCAGGAAGGTGCCGGCCGGGCGGGTCAGTCCCGGCCCGGGTCCGCTGCGCATCGTGGTCGCCATCGCCTCGCCGGAGACCGGCGGTGGCCCGCTGCTCGACTACGAGCACGAGCTCTCAACGGTGATCAACGCCATGACGGCTGCCAAGCGCAACGCGGCGCAGGTCACGATAGTCCCGTTCGCAACGACATCAGCTATTCGTGCGGCGCTCGCTGAGGGAGGGGCGCACGTACTGCATCTTTCCGCGCACGGGCGGCCGGGCGAGCTGATCCTCGAGGACGAGGCCGGCGACGCCCGCGAGATCACCGCCGCCCGCTTCGTGGAGGAGGCGATTCCGCCCGGCGCGATGCCACCGGTGGTCGCCCTGGCCGCTTGCTACACCGACATCGCTGCTCAGCCGGAGGGCGGTTCCTTCGCTGCGGCGTTGACCGCGGCGGGAGCGTCCGCGGTCATCGGCATCCAGACGTCAGTCACCGATCGGTATGCCACCAAGCTCTTCGCCCGCCTCTACGCTGAGCTGGCATCGCGGCCGGGTGTGAACCTGATCAATGCCGTGGCCGACGCGCGCAGGATGGTTCAGCGTGAGCTGGCCGGCTCGAACCGGCCGATCGAATCCCTGCTCGCCGCGTTGGACGAGTGGAGTGTCGTCACGGTCCTCGCGGCCCAGCCCGAGGTGATCGTGGTGGATGCCGCGACGAGGAATCGAATGCCGCCGCCCTGTCCGGTCCCGGTGGGAGGCATTCTGGCCCGGCCGGCCGGTCAGTTCGTCGGTCGTCGTAGCGAACAGCGCCACCTTCCGTCGATGCTGACGAACGGCGCGGTGACCGGGCTGGTGCTGCTGGGCATCGGCGGTATCGGAAAGACAACCCTGGCAGCAGAGATCGTGCTGCGAATCACCAGCCGTGATCCGGCCTGGCGCGTGGTCACCTGCACCGGCCGGGTCACGGTGGACGGCATCTTCGCCGCAGTCGCGGCGACGCTCCGCGCCGCATTGCTGCGCCAGGGATTGACCGCCGGCCCGGAGACCGAAGCCGTGCAGATGCTCACTCGAATGGACCTGCCGTGGCGGGTCCGTTTCGCGTTGCTGCACGACGACCTACTCACCCGCGTCCCTCTCTTTCTCGTGCTCGACGAGTTCGAGGAGAACCTCACCGGCGAGGGGCGCCGGACCATCCTGGATTCTTCGCTCGCAGACCTCCTCGCCTGCTGGATCCTCCGGCCGGCGGAGAGTCGCATGGTCATCACCTCGCGCTTTCCCTTCGTCGTCCCGGACGATGTGGACGACCTGCTGCATTGGCATCACCTGGCCCCGATGAGCAGCGCTGAGAGCCGGAAACTCATGTGGGCCCTGCCGTCGCTGCAGCGACATGTGTTCGACGCGGCGACCGCTGACCGCATCTGGCACTGCGTCGGCGGCCATCCCCGGACACTCGAATATCTGGATTCCCTGCTGGGAAACGGAAAGGCGCGATTCTCGGATGTCACCAGGCGGTTGACCAGCGCGGTCAGGAAGCGCCTCGGCGATCACAAGGCGGAAGCCTGGTTGGCGGAAACCCGTTCCCTTGACGCGGCGATCGGCGAGGTCGCTGCGATCGCCGCCGATGACGTGTTGCTCGCCGAGCACCTCGATCATCTGGGAACGATCGACGGTGCGGTGGATCTACTGATCGACATCAGTGTCTACCGGCAACCGGTTGACCGGGACGCGCTTGCGGTGGAGAGTGTCGAAAAGCTGGATCATCTTCTCGCGGCCATCCGGTTCACCGGTCTGCTCCATGTTTTTGCAGACGGACGTGTGGTCATGCATCGCTGGACAGCCGTCGAACTGCACGAGCGTTGGCGTGCCTCCGGGCAGGCTCAACAGGTAGAGCGTGCCCATTCCGCTGCGGCCCTGTATTGGCTGGAGCTCGCCCAAACCAGTTCGGCCTCCGCTGCGGTACGCGTCGAATACTGGGACGAGGCTCGTCACCATTTCCTCGCGGCGGGTGCCGTTCTCACCGCGAGCAACGTCGCCCAGCACCTGTGCGATGCCCTGGACGGGGTCGGGGCTTGGGATCGCGAGGTCAGCCTCAGCTACGAGATGCTGGACCGCCTCCCGGCCGAATCGTTCTTCCGGCCGGACTGGCACGCCAGGATCGGTAACATCGCCGCACGACGAGGCGATCTCGCCGGGGCCGAGCAGCACTATCAGCGCGCCCAGGCAGCCTCCCAGCACATGGCGAACCGCGGTGACACGGCGCGCTTCCTGCACCAGCGGGGCACTCTCGCACACCGTCGCGGTGACATTCCCGGCGCCGAGCGTCATTATCGGCAAGCCCTCGCCATATTCTCCGAGCTCGAGGATGCGAAAGGCATAGCGGCCAGCCATGGCCACCTCGGTATGTGCCTGCAGAGCCTCGGTCGATTCGCCGAGGCAGAGCGTCATTACCGGTACGGCCTCGAGATGTCGGAGAGGGCCGCCGACCGCGCCGGGATGGCCAGCGGATACGGCCGGCTCGGCAAGCTCGCCTCGGAACGGGAGGATGTCGTCGAGGCGGAGAGGTTCTACCGCGAAGCTCTGGCGATCTTCGAGGAGATGGGGGACGCGGCCGAGGTGGCCAATGTTCACCACCATCTGGGAACCCTTGCCCAGCTCAACGGCGACCTGCCGGGCGCGGAACGCTGGTATCAGCAAGCCCTGGCGGTCGCGGAAGCGCTCGGTGACCGTTACGGCATTGCCTACGCCTATCACCATCTCGGCACGTTGGCTCAAGCACTGGGGGATCACGACGAGGCGGAGTACCGCTACACCCAGGCGTTGAAGATCGAGGAAGAAATCGGCGATGCCCGGGCTTCAGCGGCAACCTGTGCTCAACTCGGATCGCTGTACTCGGAGGTGGGCCCGGAGGAGAAGGCTGTCGAGCTACTCCTGAGGTCCTTCCGCGTCCATGAGGAACTCGGTGTGCCGCAACAGCCCCTGAACCTTCGTCGGCTCGCGGAGGTCCGTGAAGCGTGTGGACCTGGAGCCTTCCGCGAGACCGCCACGGAGTACCTCGACGATGGACTCGTCCAGCGGCTCGAGGCGCTCCTCGACAAGAACCCTGGTAGACCATCAGGGACACCGCGCTAGCGTGACCCCATGAGTGGTCACGTGTCGAACGGGGAGGTGCTCCTGCCGGTCAACGGCGTGGAGCTGTGCGTGGAAACCTTCGGCAGCTCCGGCGACCCGGCGATCCTGCTGGTGCCGGGCGCGGCGGCCTCGATGCTGTGGTGGGAGGCCGACCTGTGCGAGCGGATCGCGGCCCACGGGCGGTTCGTCGTCCGCTACGACCCGCGGGACACCGGGCGGTCCACCAGCTATCCGCCCGGGGAGCCGGGCTACGCGCTCAGCGACCTGGTCGCCGACACGCTGGGCGTGCTGGACGCTCGGGGTGTGGGCCGGGCGCACGTCGTCTGCCAGTCCATGTTCGGTGGCATCGGGCTGGCGCTCGGTGCCGAGCACGCCGACCGGGTGGCGTCGCTGACGTTCGTCTCCACCTCCACCGGTGAGCCGGGCCTGCCGCCGCCGTCGGACTCGCTCGGCGAGAACACCCCGGCCGCGCCGGATCTCACCCAGCCGTCCTCGGTGGTGGACTACGTCGTGGCGGGGGCGCGGGCGTACTCGGGCGGCCCGGATCACTTCGACGAGGCCGCCGTGCGGGCGCTGGTCGCCCACGACGTGGCTCGCAGCCGCGACTACGCCGCGACGCTCGCCAACCACTACGCCATCGACCTCGACGGCCCGGGCCCCGACCGCTTCGGCGACATCACCGTGCCGGTGCTGGTGGTGCACGGCGACCGCGACCCGGTCTTCCCGCTCCCGCACGCCGAGGCCCTGCACCGGGCGATGCCCGGATCGGAACTGCTCATCCTGCCGGGGGTGGGACACGACGTGCCCCGGCCGGCCTGGGACGCCTTTGTGTCAGCCCTGGCCCGCCACACCGCGGCCTAGCCCTGCAGTCGGTGCGCCCAGTAGAGCTGCTGGTCGGGGCCGCGGTAGGCGATGGCCAGCATCAGGTTGGCGATGGCCGGGCGGGCGGGCACGAAGGCGGCGAAGGTCAGGGGAGTGGCGGCGCCGTCGCCCACCGACAGCCGGGATCCGCCGTCGGGGTCCCGGGCGCCCCGCAACCAGGGGTAGCGCTCGGCGATCTCGTTGTCCGCCGAGGCGCTGCCGGTGCCGATGGCGGCGGTGCCCCGTGGTGAGGTGCCGCCGTAGAAGTCCACCTTGGTGGTGGTGCGCTTGTCGATCAGGAAGATCAGGAAGTGGCCGTTGCCGAGCGGCTCGGGCGGGGTTCGCCAGGAGATCCGGCCGAGCACGACCGAGTCGCCTTTGCGCATCACCGGCTCGGGCACGCCGTGCCCCAGCGCGGCCGCCGCCTCGGCGGGGGTGACGTAGGTCAGCGAGGACTCGACGCCCAGCGCCTCCGGCCCGTAGGGCGGGCGGTGATACAGCCAGCGCCCGCCGGCGACGACCGCTACCAGCAGGAGGGCGGCCGCCGCCGGCCGGAGGTTTCGCCACGTCACGGGTGACAGTGAATCATGCGATCACTGCTGTGCCCTCCTGGCGTACTCGGCGCGGAACCTCTCCACCCGGCCGGCGGTGTCGAGCAGGCGCTGCCGGCCGGTCCAGAACGGGTGGCTGGTCAGGGTGAATCGGTCAGTGGGAAGCAGCCCGCGAACGGGTCGGGCAGGTCACGCCAGGCGTCGAAGCCTTCGGCCAGTTCGGCGTCGGTGAGCAGGCAGGACGTCAGCAGCGCGGTGACCGCGGCGTGGTCGAGGTTGAGCCCGATCAGCGCCAGCACGGTGCGCCGGTCGCCGTAGTACGGGTCCCAGGCGAGGTCGGCGGCGAGCCGCCGGTCGTCGCTGGTGCCGGTCCAGCGTTCGACCGGCAGGGCGGCCAGCCAGTAGCCGAGGCTGCCCAGGCGGACCCCGCCGCCGGCCGACTCGAAGGCGATGACGGTGTCCGGCTGGCTGGCGATCCACAGCTGGCCGCGGCCGCGCAGCGCCTCGCCGGTGAACTCGTCGAGGGCGTCGTGCAGCCGCTGCGGGTGGAACGGGCGCCGGGCGTCGAACAGGATCGAGACCACCTCGGCCGAGTCCGGGTCGTGCACGGCGATGGCCCGGCCCTCCAGGGCGAGACCGAGCACGCCGGGGCGCTCCGGGTCGTGCCGGCCGCTGCGGCGTACGAGCGCGGCCAGCCCACTGCAGTCCAGGCTGTTGGCCGTGCCGATCGGCACCTGGAACGCCCAGGGCGCGAGCCGGTGGACCAGCGTGCCGACCCGGTTGAGTTCCCGCGTGTCGGTGTCCGGCCGGCTCCACAGGATGACCGTGTCGCTGAACTCCACCTGGTGCGCGACCACCTCGGCGACCGCGCGATGGTCGTCCTCGGCGGCGTGCAGGTCGCGGTGCGCCAGGTCGTCGCTGCTGGCCAGGTCGTCGAGGAAACGGTCCGCGTCGACCACGGTGACGTAGGAGTCGAACCGGACGACGTCGGTGACCGGCGCGCCGTCGACCAGACAGTGCGAGCAGGCGGCGGCGACCGCCTCGGGCTCCACGGCGGGCGGCAGGATCAGCAGGATGTCGCTGCCCGGCCGGGTACGCGCGAGCCGGACCAGCGTCGGCAGCACGTCCTCGCGCAGCGTGCAGGAGACGCAGCCGTGGACGAGTTCCACGGTCTCCTGCTCCAGTAGCGCGGAGGCGGACCGCACGGTGCGGCGCACCGTTCCGTCGCGGATGCCGGTGATGTCGTGGCTGACCGCCAGCAGCCGCTCGTCGGCGATCAGCAGAGCTCGGGCAGCCGCGTGGACCGCGCCGGGCGAGAACCCGGACAGCACGGTGACGGCAGGCCGGTTGTCGACCGAGGCGGGCGGGGCGGACGCGATGGGTTCGGTGCTCACCCCTTCTTTTTATTGGAAATGGTTTTCATTGTAAAGTCGCCACCATGTCCCACATCTGTGACGTGACCGGCGCCAAGCCCAGCTTCGGCAACGCCGTGTCCCACTCCCACCGCCGCACCCGCCGCCGCTGGAACCCGAACGTCCAGCGCCGCCGCTACCGCCTCGCCGACGGCCGCACCGTGCGGCTGACCGTCAGCACCACCGGGATCAAGATCATCGACCGGGACGGCATCGACTCGGTCGTCGCCCGGCTGCGCGCCCGCGGGGTGCGGATCTGATGGCCAGGAGCACCGACATCCGCCCCGTCATCAAGCTGCGCAGCACCGCCGGCACCGGCTACACGTACGTCACCCGCAAGAACCGCCGCAACGATCCCGACCGGCTGGTCCTGCGCAAGTACGACCCGGTCGCCCGCCGCCACGTCGATTTCCGGGAGGACCGCTGATGGCCCGGCGCAGCCTCACCGAACGCGAGAAGCGCCGCGCCGGGCTGGTCACCCGCCACTTCGAGCGGCGGGCCGAACTCAAGAAGTCGGTGCTGGACCCGGACACCCGAGCGGACGCCCTGCGTGCCCTCGCCCGGCTACCCCGCGACTCCAGCCCGGTCCGCCGCCGCAACCGCGACATGATCGACGGCCGGCCGCGGGCGGTGTTCAGCCGTTTCGGCCTGTCCCGGGTCCGCTTCCGCGAGATGGCCCTGCGCGGCGAGCTCCCCGGCATCCGCAAGGCGTCCTGACGCCGGACCGCCGGGTCGGCACTATCGTGGCGTGCGGACCCGGCGGACCCGCGGAGGAGACATGAGCGAACAGATCTTCTTCGACGTCGGACCCGGCGTACCCTTGCCGACCTGCCGGCCGGCCACACCGTGGTGATGACCCATCCCGCCCCGCCGGCCGGCATCATCCGCAGTCTCCGGGTGGCGTGAACGCGCGGCGCGGCTTCTGGCAATACCTGGCATGAGATTGCCGATGGCCGGGGCAGCCGGCGGGGAGGTGCCCGTGACGGCAGGAGACGATCCGCCGGGCGCCGCGTGGTTTGCCGCGATCTTCGACGATCACGCGCCGGGGCTGTGGCGCTATCTGGCCCGGCAGGTGGAGGCGGCGCAGGCCGAGGACCTGGTCGCCGAGACGTTCCTGGCCGCCTGGTCGGCCCGCAGCGACTACCGGCCCGAGCGGGGCAGCGCCCGCGCCTGGCTCTACGGGATCGCCGTCAACCTGCTGCGCCGGCACCACCGCACCCAGGCGCAGCAGCAGCGGATGTCACAGCGGCTCTCCGGGCGCACCGCACCGGACGACGGCACCGAGGACCGGGTCGCGGAACGGCTCGACGCCCGCAGCCGGCTGGCCGGGCTGGCTGCCGCGATCGCCGCGCTGCCCGACGGCGACCGGGACGTGCTGCTGCTCAACAGCCTCGCCGGCCTGGACACCCGGGAGATCGCCGGTGCGCTCGGCATCCCCGAGGGCACCGTCCGGTCCCGGCTGCACCGGGTCCGGCGCGGTCTGCGGGCCGTCGCCTCGGCCACCACCCTCCCGCCGACGGAAGGCCAGTCATGACCGACGAGCTCGACGCCGCTCTGCACGAGCTGTACCCGGCGCCGGACGAGGGCACCGACACGGTGCGGCGCGTACGCGTACGCGTGCTGTCCGGTCTTGATCAGCCAACCGTGACGCGCCGCAGGTGGCGCCCGTCGCTGTCGCTCGCGGCTGCCGCCGTGGTGCTGGCCGCCGCGGTGATCGTCGTGGTGGTGCGCGGCGCCGCGCCGCACGGCGCGATGGTGGAGGTGGCGCAGACCCTGGACACCGCCGCCGACGCCCAGATCCGCACCGTGGACGAGCCGGTGCCGGCCGGTCGCTACCGCTACATCGCCACCCACGCGCGGGCGCTCGGCCAGGCCCCGGACGCGGCCGTGCTGTTCGGCAGCCGGAGCGAGACGTGGGTGCCCGCCGACCCGTCCGGCGAGTGGTTCCAGCTGCGCACCGACACCGGCGAGCGCACCCGCCTGCTGGGCACCGACGAAGCGATCGCGGCCGCCGGGCTCGACGTCGTGGCCGACCCGGAGCGCCTGAGTGGCCGGTGTGGAGCGTTCTACCCGGACAGCGGTGATCTGTGCACCGCGGACGGCAACTGGCAGTCGCCGAGCGCCACGTTCCTCGCCGGTCTGCCCCGCGACCCGCGCAAGCTCTACGACCGCCTGCGCGACGACACCGAGGGCCACGGCCGCGACCCGGACCAGGAGGTTCTCGTCTACGTCGCGGACGCGCTGCGCAGCGGGCTGCTCCCGGCCGGCCTGCGGGCGGCGCTGTACCGGGCACTCACCCACCTGCCCACCCTGCAGATCACCGAGCAGGTGGCGACGCTCGACGGGCACACCGGCACGGCCCTGGGCGTCAGTGCCGCCGGCATCCAGGAGGAGATCGTCATCGACCCGGTGACCGGCGCGTTCATCGGTGAGCGCGACCGCCTCACCGAGGACATGGCCGGCATCCCGGCCGGCACGGTCATCGGCTTCACGACGGTGCGTTACGCCATCGTCGGCAAGCCCTGGCAGCGCCCGCCGGGCTGACCCGCCCGGTCACGGCCAGTACGGCTCGGCCAGTTTCGCCGCCCGGGCGATGGCGTCGCCGTCGAGTGTGGTGGCGGCGACGCCGAGGTCCATGCCCGGCCACTCGACGAGGAACTCGAACGGGCCCGGCGGCGGCAGCGGCCACAGCCAGAGCTGCTGGTCACCGCGGTAGAACCGGTCGTCGCTGCTGGCACCGCCGTCGCCCTCGACCAGCATCGGCGGCGCCGGCCGGTCGGTGGCCGGCGCCCAGCCCGGGAAGGCGTTGCCGGCGGTCGTCGCCCTCGATCCGTCCGGGAAGCGCACCCCGAACCGCAGCCCGGTCTCGTCGTGCAGGCGCACCCAGGCCGGCTCCTCCAGCGACCCCCGCCGGGCGGCGATCAGCAACATCAGCAGGCAGCCCTCCGGGAAGGCGACGACCTCCTGCAGGGCCACGACCGCGCGGCCGGTCCGGGCGACGAACCGCTGGATCGGCACGGGCCGGCCGAGGACGTCGCGGGGCGGCCCCTGCCAGGCAGCGGGGTTCATCCCACCACCGTGTCACAGCGGTGCGAACCCGACCCGCCCGCCGCTCCATCGACGCCCCGACAGTATTGTTTGGCGTCGATCCGGATGGCGGACGGGGGCCGAACGATGGAGACGACGGGCGACAGTGGGCCGCGGTCGCGGCGGGCGTTACTGATCGGACTGGCGATCGCGCTGGTCGTTCTGCTGGTCGGTGGTCTGGCCGCGTGGCGGTTGTGGCCGGGCGGACCGGGGCGCGAGCCGTTCGACCGGGCGATCGGGAACCTGGCGAAGGCTGAGGCGGTCACCTACCGGACCTCGTTCGCCGGGGCGCAGGCCGCCGGCCGGGTGACCCGCCACGGCGACTCGGTCGGCACGATCACCCTGGCCGGGCAGGAGTTCCGGCTGCTCGGGGTGGGTGGGAAGACGTACCTCAAGACCCCGAAGGGCCTGCTGCCCGGCGCTGCCGAAGCCGGCTTGGGGTTGCGTAACCGGTGGGTGGCCGGCGGCGCCCTGGCGAGCGCCGGACCGGCGGCGCAGACGCCGCAGGCGCTGGCCGCCCAGCTGTCGACGCTGGTCGACGAGGCCGTCGAGTTCACCGAGTCGACCGTCGGCGGGGTGGCGGCCTACCGGGCGCACGCCGGCCGCGGCGACCTCTACGTGAGCCAGGACGAGCCGCACCGGGTGCTGCGTTACGTGCCGGCGGCGAAGGTCCCGTCGCTGCCGGCCTTCCCGTCCGTCCCGTCGCGGTCGTCCGGTTCGGCCCGCCCCGCCCTGCCGTCCCTGCCCTCCCTGCCTGACCTGCCCGACCTGCCGGCAATTCCCGGCGGGGTGCTGCGGGCCTGGCTGCACGGCCCGGCCGAACCGCCCGCGGTGCCCGCGCCCGAGCCGGCCGGCGAGATGGACGTCAGCGCGCTGAACCCGGAAGAGGTCGACGACCTCTACGCGGAACTGGAGGACTCCGCCACCCAACTCGTCGACGCGGCCGACCCGCAGGTCAGGTTCAACGCGCGGACCACCGGCCAGATCGCGTGCGGCGGCGCCTGCACCGTGAACGCCGCGGTGACCAGCGACGTCTCCGGCGCCGGCGACACCACCGTGGTCGACTCCAAGGTCACCGCGACGATGACCGCCAACATCGCGGTCGACGGCACCCCGGCCGGGCTGTGCGTGAGCCCGCCCACGCCGGTCCCGGCGAACGGCACCGGCACGGTGACCTGCACCGACGCGGCGTCCGGCGCGATGGCGCAGGCCCGGCTGGCGCAGAAACGGGCAGCCGCCAAGAGCGGCGTCGTCACGGTGTCGATCACCGCGCAGGTGCAGATCCAGGCGACCGCGATGACCACCGCCCAGGTGAAGCAGGAGGTCGAACGGCTGCGCAAACAGCGCCAGGAGGCCGCCGCCGGCCGTGCGCCGCCCACCTATCCGGCGGAGGGCCTGAAGGCCGGCAAGGTCGACCTCGGCACCCGGCAGACCGGCACGTCGTCGCCGGTGCAGGTCCCCGACCTGCAGACCCCGTGGAAGGACCCGCAGGACCGGTTCACCATCGAGGACGCGCTCGGCGGCAACCTGCCGCCGCGCAGCAAGGGCATCGACGTCTACACCAGCCACGACGGCGGCACGGCGATCAGCATCAAGACCATCGACCCGCGCAAGGACAGCTACCGGGTCTCCGGCGGGCTCGCCCTGATGCGGCGGCAGATCCAGCTGCACATCGACGATCTCCACCACTACCGTACGGTTCCCGACCGCTCCTGGGGTGCGGTGATCCGCCCCGACGACATCTCGGTCTGGGTGTTCCGTCTGGCCTACCCGCGCTCCGCGGCGACGCCCGAGTTCCTCGCCATGCTCGACGAGATCATCGAGTACGGCGCGAAGAAGAAGATCATCGTGCAGCTCGTGCCGATCGACGGATGAGAGCATGCTGACATGAGCGAGTCGATCGTGGAGGGCCTGGTGTTCCACCGCGACGCGGTCACCGGCGTCGCGGCGGGCCTGACCGAGCTGGAGCAGGGCTTCCGCCACCTGCCGATGGCCACCGACGCGATGCAGGACTGCATCGCCCGGGCGATGGTCCGCGGTTACGCCGAAGGCCTCGACGAGGGCGACGGCAGTTTCCTGATCACCGCCGCCCTGCAGTGCGCCGGCCTGACCGCGGTGCCCGGCGCCACCATCGCCTTCGTGCGGCTCAGCACCGACGGCACCCAGGCCGGCATGCTCTACCACGAGGCCGCCCCCGGCACCGACGTCCCGGCCGGCGCCCGGGGCACGTCGCTGGTCCCGCAGTGGCCGGGCCGCGGCTGGTCCGACGCCCCGCACGTCATCGGCGAGCCGTCCGATCCGCCGCTGCCCGGCCCGGCGATCAACGAGGTGCTCCGCGCGATCGGCGCGACCCGCGGCGCCCACCGCGACGAGGCCGAAGCGCTCGGCCTCGCCTAGAGATAGGTGGCTACCGCCTGGACCAGGGCCTGGGCGGCGGCCGCCACACCGGCCACCGACTTGACGCTCTCGGCGATGCCGGCGAGGACACCCGTCACGGTCGTCCGGTTGGGCTCGTCCCTGGTCAGCTCCTCGGCGACCACCTGGGCCGACTCCTTCAGCTCGCCGGCGTTCGCCAGCTGGGCGGCGTGCTCGTCGATCCGGCGGATCAGCTCCTCCAGGGCCTGGGCGAGTTCGGCCTGGCCGCGCGCCGCCAGGTCGGTCGCGGCCTGGTGGACGACCTGTTCGGCGCGGGCGCCGCGGCCGACCGCGAGCGCGCCGGCGTCGATGCGGCCGCCGGTGACGATGATGCCCTCGTTGCGCCGTGGACCGGTCATCGTGAACCCCCTTTTCTCGTCGGCACCTTCACGCGGTCCCGCGCTTGTTTCGCCCGTGCCTTGGCGCCCTTGCCGACGGCCATGCTCTGCGCCTGCAGGGATCCGCCGCCGGAGACGATCACGCCGTTGTTCTGGATCACCGACTGGCGTTCCTTGAGGTCGCTGGTGTCGATGTCGTGCTCGTCGAGGAAGTCGATGACGGCGTTGAGCACGGCGTGGTCGAGCAACTTCACGTACGCCGAGTGGTCGAGCATCTGGAAGTAGCGGCGGTAGCCGGGCGCCGTGCCGAGTTCCCGCACGCTGGTCGCCGCGCCGTAGTCGAAGAGCATATCGGAGCGGATCTGGCGGCGGATCTCGCGCCGCTCCAGGAACAGCGCCGCCGGTTCGAGCAGCCGGGCGCCGACCGTGAACGGGGAGAGCAGCAGCAGGAACGGCGCCTGCAGGGCGGTGCGGGCGACCATCCGCAGGGCATTGCGTACGTCGGCGCCCGGCCGCAGGCGGTCCACGGCGTGGTACCTCTCCCACAGCGGCGGGAGCACGAAGTACGCCGCCTCGGAGACCAGGCACGAGCCGGTCCGCGCGAACCGCAGGAAGATCGACACGACCAGTTCGCCGCTCCAGTCCACCAGCTGCGCGACCAGATAGTGACGCACCTGATGGGTGGGGGTGCGCAGGTACTGCTGGATCCACCCGGGCTCGACCACGGAAACCGGCCGCCGCAGCGGGTCGGGCAGGACCCAGCTCTGCCGGCGGATGTCCTGGCCGTTGACGAAGAGACGGTGGTGAACGTCGAGGCCGTCCAGGTCGAGCTCGCGCAGCGCCTTGCCGAGGTGCGCGTAGAGGTCGTCCACCTCGAACGGGCGCGGCTCGTGCACGACGTCGAAATCCTCTCGGCCCTTGCGCAGGTCGGTGGTGAACGACCAGCTCTCGCCCGCCACGCCGGCGCCGACGAAGGGCCGGAAGCCGCTGTAGACGGTGACGTTGCCGGTCTCGTTGCGCCCGAGCTCGGCGAGCAGCCGGGACTGTTTGCGGGTGGCCGGCTCCGGTGCGGTGCCCGGGTCGAACCGCCCGGGGAAGAACCCGGCGAGGATCTGGTAGCGGTCCAGGCAGGCGGCCAGGAACACCACACCCCAGGCGAGCAGCAGCACCTGGATGCCGGCGCTGATCAGGTCGGCGCCGAAACGGACCATCAGGAACCAGGAGGCGGCCACCAGCACCAGCATGGTGTCGCGCAGCAGCCGGCGGCGCTGTGCGGCCAGGCAGTGCCGCACCACCGGCACGATGTCGACGCCGAACGACGGTGCGACCGCGCGCAGCTCCTCGCGCAGCACCCGGCGCACGACGTGGTCGGTGAAGCGGCGGTCCAGGTAGGCGGCCGCGCAGAGCAGGCGCGTCGTGTCGTACATGTCCGCCTCCTAGCGGATCGGCCAGCCGACGAAGACGACCTCGGAGATGGCCGTGTAGTTGCGGTCGGTACGGCGGCTCGACCCCGTGATCGCCAGCTGGACGACCGTGGTGTCGACGTCCACGTCCACGTACTGGATCTCGCGGTCGTCGGTGAACCGGGTGTCCAGCGCGGAACCGTCGGTGAAGGTCCACCGGGCCTCGCGGACCCGCCGGTTCTGGGTGAACCGGTCGACGCCGTTGCCGGAGTCCACCTTGGCGTAACCGGGGATGATCCCGACCGCGCTGAGGTGCACCGGCTCGGCGAACTCGAAGGCGAGGACCACGTCGACGCCCGAGCCGGCGACCCGCCACGCCGTGCTGGGATCACCGTCCAGCACGTTCGTGGCGGAGAACCGGACCGTGTTGCCGGCCGAGTCGGTGCTCGGGCCGGCGGTCCGGGAAGCGGCCACCGACGCCGGGCCGAGCACGACCGGCACCGGGGCGGCCAGCTTCTGCGTCGGCGGCAGCGCGCCGCCCGCCCCGCCGGGCTCACCGGGCTGCCGGCGGACACCGGTGGTGGCCGGGGCGGTGAGGATCAGTGCGACCGTGACGGCGACGCTGACCAGCGCGGTGACCATCCCGGTGAGACCGTGCGCGACGAGGCCGGCGCCGCCCCGGTAGAGCGCGACGGTGCTCAGTGCCACGGTGACGGCGGCGAGCGGCAGGACGACGAGGGGCAGCGGCACGCCGCTGAGGAACAGGGCGGCCAGCCCGCAGCACGTCGCCGCCCAGCCGAGGACGGTGAGTTCGGGTGAGGCGGGTGCATGGATCACCATGTCGGCACCCCCGGGTTGGACGGGCCGAGACAGCGTCAGGGTAGGCCGATGGCGTCACCGCGGGTGTCCAGCCCCTGACAGCTGGTGGTGCTTGTCGGTTACCCGCCAGGGCGCTCAGCGGCCGGTCGCGCCGTCGATCTGGCCCAGCTGCGGACCGGGGCCCCCGGAAATAGAACCGCTCCAGCGGTCCGTCACGGGCCAACCTTAAACCGTCGTAACGTGGCGTCCAGTTCCCGGACCAGCTCTCCGGGACGGCCGCGGCCGGGTGGGGCGCTCGGGTAGCGCGCCAGGACACCGACGACGACCGGGCCGGCCAGACCCGCCGCCCGCTCGAGGTGGCCGGCGCCGACCGTACGATCGCCGCCGGCGTCGATCTCGAAAGCCCGGGCGGCGTGGCCGGCCGGGCCGAGGATGTGCAAAACCTGCGTGGCCTTGGCCAGGGGATGCAGGAACGCCGCGCTGGCTGCGGCGACAGCCGCGCGCGCCACCTCGCTCGCCGCCGCCAGTCCGGCGTCGCGGGTCTCCTGGTACGCCCGGTGCGCCGCCCACGCGCTGTCCCGGATCGCCTTGGTGCGCTCGCCCCCGTCAGCGAACGCCTTGGCGGCAGCGACCGCGGCCCGGGGGCGCGGGTCGTCCGGCCGGTCCCGTTCGTAGATCGCCAGTGCGGGTTCCGCGCAGGCCACCGCGTAGGCGGCGACCTCCCGCAGTTCGGTCATGCTGAGCTCCACGGCTTCGACCGTATCTTTGAACCGCCGGTTGAGACTTGGGCAAGCGTCGGTTCTGTACAAGACGGCGGCCGGGGGCGTGCCTAGTCTGAGCCCATGCGTGAACTCGTCTATACCGGATTCGTTTCGCTCGACGGTGTGCTGGACTCGCCCGGTGGTGGGCCGGGCGAGGAGCACCGCAGCGGCGGCTGGGTGTTCAAGGACATCGACTTCGTGCCCGAGGCGTTCGCCCTCAAGGGCGAGGAGCTCGCCGACACGACGGCGCTGATGTTCGGCCGCCGCAGCTATCAGGCGTTCGCGCCGACCTGGCGGGAGTCGGAGGACCACGCCGCCTACAAGGAACTGCCGAAATACGTCGTCTCGACCACCCTCGGCGAGGGCGACCTGGCCGACGGCTGGGGGCCGACGACGATCCTGCGCTCGGTCGAGGAGGTCGCCGAGCTGAAGAAGACCGAGGGCGGCGCGATCTTCATCCACGGCAGCGCGGAACTCGCCCGGCGCCTGTCGGACGCCGGCCTGATCGACCGCTACCACCTGCTCGTCTTCCCGGTGCTGCTGGGCGGCGGCAAGAGCCTGTTCAGCACCGCCGACCGGGAGAAGCAGACGCTGAAGCTGCGCGAGTCGGAGGCCTACTCCAACGGCATCGTGAAGCTGATCTACGACGTCACGCGCTGATCCAGGTCGAGGGCGATCGCCCCGCCGGCGCCGTCGCGCAGCTGCCCCGCCGTACGGCCGACGTAACGGCGCAGCGCCCGGGCCAGGTGCGGCTCGTCGAAGTAGTCGAGGTCGCCGATCACCCCGGCGCTGGGAACGCCGGCCGCCAGCAGCTCGCAGGCCCGGCGGGCCCGCTCGATCTGGCGGACCGCGCCCTGGGTCAGCCCGGTGGCCGCCCGGAACCGCCGTTCGAGGGTGCGGTCGGTGACCTCGGGCTGGTGGCCGCGGCGGACCGCGGTCACCAGCGGGTCCCGGATCACCACCTCGGCGCGGACCAGACGGTCGACCAGGGCCTCGGCGTCGTCCGGGCCCGGCGTCTCCCAGCAGGCGCCGTCCAGCCGGAAGGTGCGCCGGGTGGTGCCGGGCAGCTCGGCGCCCCGGTCGACCAGGACCGCCGCGGGGAGGGCGCGCAGTGACGTGCCGACGGCGAAGTCGATGCCGACGAAGCCGGCGCCCTCCGGCACCGGCGCGGTGCCGGTCCGGGTCTCCGGGCCGGTGACGCTGGCGTAGGCCTGGCCGTCGCGCTGCCAGAAGACGAGGCCCCAGCGCGCCGTCGCGACCGAGGTCATCTCGGTGACCCGCTCGCTGGTGCAGGTCCACACCGTGTCGACCCACTCGGAGTCGGACCCGCGCGTCTCGAATCGCAGTCCCATCGGCGCCGCTCAGCCTTCCAGCGGAACCGGGTCGTCCGGTTCGTTCCGGACCGAAGATACCCCTTCCCGCCTATCCGCCCCTGGTGACAGCCGGCGGTGTCAGCGGGCGGCCCGCTGACACCGCCTTCTGGCGTTGCCGGGCCAGGCCGTGCAGGCGGCGCAGGCCGCTCAGCGCCAGCTCGCCGGGCCGGCGGCGGCGGCCGATCAACCAGGTGTACGCGCTGTGCCGCAACATCCGCCCGGCGTATTCGCCGGTGACGCGGCCGGGACCGTCGATCGGGCCGTCCAGGTTGTCGATGCCGTTGTCGGGGCGGTCGGCGTGCAGCATGTCCGCGCCGATGCGCCGGATCGAGAAGATCACGTCAGTCAGGGCGGGGAAGAAGCGCTGCCCCAGGTACGCCGCGCCGGCCGTGCCACCGACCGCGATCTCCCGGCGGGGATGGCCGGCCGCGTAGACGATGGCCCGGGCGACGACCTGCGGCGCGTACACCGGCGGGGGCGGCTTCGCCATGCCGCCCAGCTTGGTGCGGGAATGCTCGAAGAACGGCGTGGCGGTGGAGGACGGCAGGATCGTCGTGACCACGATCGGCGCGCCCTCCTGGGCCAGCTCCATGCGCAGGCAGTCGTAAAGGCCGCGCACCGCGAACTTGCTGGTGGTGTACGGGCTGTGCAGCGGCACCGCCCGGATTCCCTCCACCGAGGCGACCCCGATCAGCACACCGCCGCCGGCCCGCCGCAGCGCGGGCAGCGCGGCCTGGATGCCGTGCACCTGCCCGAGGAGGTTGACCCGCATCACCCGCTCGAACTCGTCCGGGGTGATCTCCTCGATCCGCCCCCAGACCCCGACGGCGGCGTTGTTGACCCAGGTGTCGACGCGCCCGAACGCGCGTTCCGCGGTCTCGGCGAGGGCCCGCACCGCCGCCGCGTCGGTGACGTCGGTGGGCACAGCGACGGCGGTCCCGCCGGCCGAGCGGATCTGGTCCACCAGCGTGCCGAGCGCCTGTTCGCCGCGGGCCGCGCACACCACCTTCGCTCCCCGGCCGGCGAACTCCAGCGCGGCCGCCCGGCCGATCCCACTGGACGCTCCCGCGATCACCACGACCTGCTCGGACACCGGCTTCGGCATGTATCGGCTCCTCACTCGTTGGTGATCCCCTACCCGGTGCGGTCGCGGCTATGCCGCGCCGACCGGTACGGCGTGCCCGACGCGGATGTGGCCCTTCTCGATACGACGAGGGCCGGCAGCATCGCCGCGGCGGTCAGGACGAACGTCAGCGGGTAACCGATCGAGCCGGCCACCAGCCCGGCGACCAGCGCGCCACCGGCCATGCCGAGGTCGTAGGCGGTGTTCCAGATCGCGCTGACGGTGAGCGCCCGGCCGGCCGGGACGCTGCTGTACATCAGTGCCAGCGTGGCGTTCTGCAGCACACCGCACCCGGCGCCGAACACCAGCGAACCGCAGACCACCGCCGCCGGCGAACCGATCACGGCCAGGCCGGCCAGGCCCGCGACGGCGAGCAGGAGGCCGGGCGCCAGCAGCCGGGCCGGGCCGTGGACGTCGCCGATCCGGCCGGCCACCCAGCGGGTCGCGGTGGCCGCGGCCGCCTGCGCGAGCAGGGCGAGCGTGATCACCCAGGCCGGTTGCGCGGCGGCGGCCAGCGGCAGGAAGGTGACGAACACCCCGACCGCCGCGGTCGAGGCCGCGAAGATCGCGGCCGGCCGGCTCAGAGCCGGATCGCGTACGCCGGCCAGCACGCCACGGTGCCCGGACGGACCGGCTGGCGCGGTGCGATGCGGCAGCCACGGTACGGAGAGCAGCGGCGCCATCGTGAGCAGGGCGGTGGCCAGGAACACCGGTGGATAACCCCACTGAGCGGCGGCCCACACCCCGGCGGGCAGGGCCAGCATGCCGGACACGCCGGTGACCAGCCCGATCAGCGCCAGCCCTTCGCCCCGTCGCTGCTCCGGCACGGTCGTGGCGGCCAGCGCACCACCCGCCACCGTGCAGATCGCGAATCCGGCGCCGCGCACCACACTCACCGCGAGGATCGTGACCGCGTCCGAGCTGACGACCAGCGCGGCCGTCGGCGCCCCGAGCAGGACCAGCCCGAGCGCCAGCGACCAGCGGTACCCGATCCGCGCGGTCAGCCGCGGCGTGACCAGCTCCGCGGCGACGGTGGCGAGCAGCAGCGCGACCGTGGCCAGGCCGGCCAGCCGGTCCGAACCGGACTGTGCGGCGAACACCGGCACCACCGACAGCGGCAGGTAGAAGCCGATCGAGGCGCCGGCCAGCGACAGCGACTGCAGGATGAGCGGGCGGGTGACGAGGGGTGCGCGGTGCAGGTCAACGGTCATATCGACGACCGTAGGAGTGGACCGGCCCCCTGATAAGGTCCAGTTTCGTGCGCGTCGAGTGGGCCGGTTCCGGCCCCGAGCTGCTGGTGACCATCGATCGCGGTGGCCGCACCGGGCTGCGCGCCCAACTGGAGGAGCAGCTGCGGATGGCCATCCGCACCGGCCGGCTGGCCGGTGGTGAGCCGCTGCCGTCGTCGCGTGAGCTGGCCCGCACCCTGGGGTTGTCCCGCGGGCTGGTGCAGGACTGTTACGCCCAGTTGCAGGCCGAGGGATACCTCACCAGCCGGCCCGGCGCGGCCACCCGGGTGGCCGCCACCGCGGTGAACCGGCCCGCCGCGCCGCGACCGGAACCCGCCGCGCCGGCGGCAGTGCGTCACCCGGTCGCCGACTTCCGGCACGGCGTCCCCGACCTGGGCCTCGCGCCCCGGGAAGCGTGGGCGTGGGCGGTCCGGGAGGTCTGCCGTACGGCGCCGAACGCCGCGTTCGACTACGACGACGCGGTCGGCCGGCGCCGGCTGCGCGAGGTGCTCGCCTCCTATCTGGCCCGGGTCCGCGCGGTCGCGGCCACCCCGGACGACCTGATCGTCTGCGCCGGCATGCAGCAGGCCCTGAGCCTGGTGGTGACCGCGCTGGCCGGCGAGGGGATCGGCGCCCTGGCGTACGAGGACCCGGGCAGTGGCGCCGCCGTCACCGAACTGGCCGCCGCGGCCGGGCTCGCCGCCGTGCCCGTGCCGGTCGACGACGACGGCCTGGACGTGGCGGCCCTGCGCCGCAGTGGGGCCCGCGCGGTGCTGGTCACCCCGGCACACCAGTGGCCGACCGGTGTGGTACTCACCGGTTCCCGGCGGCGGGAGCTGATCGCCTGGGCCCGCGACTGCCGCGGCCTGATCATCGAGGACGACTACGACGCGGAGTTTCGCTACGACCGTGACCCGGTCGGCTCGCTGCAGGGCCTCGCGCCGGACTGCGTCGTCTCGCTCGGCACGGTGAGCAAGTCGCTCACCCCGGCGCTGCGTCTCGGCTGGATCGTCGCCCCCGGCCGGCTGCACGAGGCGCTGGCCCGCGGCAAGCGGCTGGCCGACCGGGGCAGTCCCGGCCTCGACCAGCTGGCCCTGGCGCTGCTGATCGAGTCCGGGCGCTACGACCGGCACCTGCGCCGGGCCCGCGCCGAGTACGCGGCCCGCCGGGAAACCCTCGTCGCGGCCACCGCCCGGCACGCCCCGCACCTGCGGCTCACCGGTCTCGCGGCCGGGTTCCACGCGATCCTGCACCTGCCGCCCGGCGCCGCCGAGGACCGGATCATCGAGCAGGCCGGCCGGCGCGGCGTCGGCCTCTACGGAATGGCACCGCTGCATCACCGCGCCGCGAACCCGCCGCCGCGGCTGATCCTCGGCTTCGGCAACACGCCCCGCCGGGCGATCGAGGCCGGCCTCGCCACCGTCGCCGATCTGCTCCGCTGAACATCCACCGCGGGCCGCCGGGTCGGCGGCCGGTAAACACCCGTCCGGGTAATCGACGGCGATCACCGGCGTTGCCAGGGTGTCTCAGGTGACCTACCCACCATCCGGCGACCAGCCGCCGCCGATCTGGCACCAGCCCACCGCCGTGCAGCCGGCGGCCGCGCCGCGCCGCTCCTGGAAGATCATCGCCGGCTGGACGGCCGGCGTGCTCGTGCTCTGCTGCGGCGGGTTCACCGGATTCGGCGCCTACCTCGACTCCTCGGACGGCGACAAGACCGACAGGGTCGCCGCGACCGCCACCGCGACGCCGACCCTGACCTCGCCCCCAGCCTCGGACGACGAGACCGGGCAGGCCCAGCCGGCGGAGGCGACCAGCGAACCCGCGCCGGCCACCACCTCGGCCGAGCCGGCCCCGTCGCGGACGAAGAGCGCCAAACCGAAGCGATCCAAGTCGCCGAAGCCGTCGCCGACCCGGACGACGAAGACCCCGCGGCCGACCAAGTCCAAGACCCCGAAGTCGAACCCCACCCAGCAGGGCGTGCACCCGGGCGCCTTCTGCTCGCCCGAGGGCGCGTACGGGCGCAGCAAGACCGGCAAGCTGATGCGCTGCACCAGCAAGAGCGGCGACCGGGCGCGCTGGCGGGCCGCCTGACCCTGGACCGGGCTGGGCTTGGCGGGGATGGGCAGCGGCGGGAACGCACGCAGCACCCACTGCTGCTGGGCGAGGCTGACCAGGTTGTTCGTGACCCAGTAGATGACCACGCCGATCGGGACGAGCACGCCCGAGACCAGCAGCGAGGCCGGGATGCCGTAGAGCATCAGGCGCTGGATCATCTTCTGCTGCGGATCCTCGGCCCAGCCGGTCTTGATGATCATCTGACGGCTGGTCAGGTAGGTGGTCAGCATCATGACGATCACCAGCAGGCCGGCGATGAGTTCGACCGTGCCGGCGGTGCGCACGTGCGGTGAGGATCGATGTGCGTGGATACTGCACTGACGCTGCCCAAGCTGAGCGCGTGCGCACCGGACGACTACCGGAGGTCCGCTGATGAAGGCATCCGTGATCCGCCGACTCACCACCACCCTGCTGGCCGCCACCCTGCTGGCCGGGCTGTCGCCCGGTGTCGCAACCGCCGCGCCACCGGCGACCCACTACACCGGTGTGCTGCGGGACGGCGGCACCTGGGTCGCCGACGTGCCGGCCGGCTGGAACGGCACCCTCGTGCTCTACAGCCACGGCTTCGGCGCGCTGGAAGCGATCGACGCGCCGAGCCCCGAGGTGCGGCAGGCGATGCTCGACCGTGGGTACGCCCTGGTCGGCTCCTCCTACGACCCGAACGGCTCGCTCTGGGCGCTGCGCAGCGCCACCCGCGACCAGTTCGAGAGCCTGGCCGCCATCACCGGCATCATCGGCCGGCCGCGGCTCACCATCGCGCTGGGCACCTCGATGGGCGGGCTCGTCAGCGGGCAGGAGGCCCAGGTCGGCGGCCGCCTGCTGGACGGCGCGGTGTCGACCTGCGGGCTGATGGCCGGCGGCGTCAACCTCAACAACTACCAGCTCGACGGCGAGTACGCCCTGAACCAGCTGCTGCGCCCGGAGGACCCGGTCAAGCTGGTCGGCTACGCGAGCCCGGCCGAGGGGGCGGCGGCCGCGGCCCAGCTGGTGACGACGGCGAGCTCCGCCCGTACGTCTGCGGCCGGCCGTGCCCGGTTGGCGCTGGCCACCGCCCTGCTCAACATGCCCACCTGGTCGAACGCGCAGGCGCAGCCGCCGGGCGATGCCGAAGGCGTCGCCGCCGCCCAGTACGACTGGCTGGTCGCGGCGCTGCCGTTCATCATGCCCGCGCGGTACTTCATCGAACTGTCGGCGGGCGGGAACGCGTCCTGGAACGCCGGGGTCGACTACGCCGCGCTGCTGGCGCGCTCGCCGCACCGCGACACCGTCCGGGCGCTCTATCGCACCGCCGGGCTCAGCCTGCGCGCCGACCTCACCACGCTGACCCGCAACGCCGACGTGCGCGCCGACCGGGAGGCGCTGCGCAACCTGACCCGCACCTCGACGCTCTCCGGCCACCTCGACGTGCCGAACCTGACCCTGCACACGCTCTACGACCAGCTGGCGCCGGTCGAGTTCGAGGAGCAGTACGCCCGGCAGGTGCGTGCGGCCGGCGACCAGCGGCTGCTGCGGCAGGCCTACGTGAACCGCCGCGGCCACTGCGCCTTCACGCCCAGCGAGATCATCGCCGCGGTCCGGGCGGTCGAGCACCGGGCCGTGACCGGGCACTGGGGCCGGGTGGCCACCGCCCGGCGCCTGCAGGCCGACGCCGAGTCGCTGGGCCTGGGTGACACCCCGGCGTTCGTCGCCTACATGCCCGGCGCCTTCGTCAACGATCGTTAGGTCTTATGACCGGTATACCCGGAATGAGGCTCAGGCGGCCCGGCGCATGGCAGCGGCGGACCACCCGCGCTGACGGGCCGCCGGACCCGTCACGCGGGGTCCGCGCCGCCCGCGGTGCCGTCGATGTGCTGCCACTGGCCGGTCAGCCGGTCGCCCAGGGCGGCCCGGTAGTTCTCGGCGAACCGGGTCAGGTCGTCGATCTGGTGGAGGACGTCGTCGCGGTTGATCCGCAGCGCCGCCGCCGACTCGCTGTGCAGGCGGTGGGAGTGGTGCTGGATGTCGCTGACCAGTTTCCGTGCCTCGCCGTTGATCCGGCTCGACTCGGCCTGCGCGTCGGCGAGCAGCGCCTGCGACTTCTGCCGGGCCTGGCTCAGGTGGTCGTCGGCGGTGCGCTGCGCCATCGCGAGGACCCGGGCGGGGTCGGCCGAACCGGAGAGTGCCGGGGCGACCGCCCGCCGTGCCTCGTCGAGCTGCCGTTTCAGCAGGCGCGCGCCCTGCTCGGCCTGATCGCAGGCCCGGCGGGCCCGGTCCAGCTCGGCAGCGGCCGCGGCGATCTCGGCCCGGTCGCGGCCGTCGGCCGCCGGCTCGGCTGCAACCGCATCGGTACGCCGGGCGCGCGTCTGCAGGAGGTCGTTCTCCTCCAGGAGCCGGCTCATCTCGTCGGTGACTTCGTCGAGGAGGGCGTCGACCTGCTCCGCGTCGTAACCACGTCGGCCGAGCGGGGACTTGCCGAACTCCACGTTGTGTATGTCGGCCGGTGTCAGGGGCACGCTGCTCCTCGGGTCGCGATGGCGAACCGCGGGCCGCGGATCACGATGACTATGAGCCGCCAGGTAACCCAGGGAGACGCCGAGTCGTACGCCTGCGACGCCCTTGTCCGCCGGGTCCGCCGACGCGTGACGCATCGACCGGTTTCCCGCCTGGCGGCTTGCTCGATCCGACTCTACACGCCGGCTGCCTCGATATTTACCGCCGGAACTGCCTCATCCCCGCAGCGGAAGCGGCCGCCCGATGATCTGGGTGACCGGAAGCCGGCGGGCCTGCGGCGCAGCCGGGAGGGCGTGCCGGCCCAGGCGCAGCACCGCGTACGGCTGGTCGAGTTCGGACACCGCGGACCGCAGCGCCCGCCGGGCCGCCGGCTGCGCGACCGGTGCGCTCAGCGGGAGAACCGACACGCCGCGCTGGGTGGCGGCCAGCCAGCCGGCGGACAGGGCCTCACCGGCGTAGAGCCAGTCGCGCACGTCGTCGCCGGAGCCGTGCAGCACCAGGAAAGTCGCCGCCCGGTCGTGCACCGCGTGCCGGACGGGCAGCCGCAGCCGCTCACCGGCGCCGACGATCCGGTCTCCGCCGGCCCACAGCGACAGTTCCTCGTGCCACCGCGCCTCGGCGGACGTGACGTCGCCGGCGTGCGCGGCCGCCGTCGCCAGCGCGAGGATCTGGTCCGGGCGCAGCGCGTGGACGCGGACGTCGTGCGACTGGAAGGCCCGGATGAGCAGACGCAGGTCCTGCTGATCGAGCGGCTCACCGCTCAGCGAGCGCGGGTCGGCGTTGCGCAGCCGGATCGCGCGGGCCAGCCGGGCGGTGCCCGGGCTCGCCGCGGCCGGGCCGTCGATGCGCAGCCGTGCCAGGTGCAGCGGTGCCGCCGGATCGGGGCAGCGGTCCACGCTCACCCGCCAGCCGCGCGCGGCGAGGGTCAGGCGCGCGTGGTGCAGAGCGATGCCGCAGCTCAGCGCGGCCTGGCCGGGAGTCAGGGTGTCGCCCTGGGCAGTGCGGTCGCGGTCCAGGTAGAGATCCAGGAAGGCGCCGGTCAGACGCCAGCGCCACGGCTGGGCCTGGTCGACCGCGGGGGCGTGCCGGGCTGCGGCAGCCGCGCGGTAGAGCGCCTCGGCGCGAGCTCGGCTGTCGGTCTGCGGCGCCACACGCCGTTTCGGCCGGGTCATCGGGCCACCCATCGTCAGGACCAACGCAGGCACGGGTCCCGATCCGTGGGAACGGAGCGAAACAAGGTCCACCGAGGCCGGGAACTCGAAATCCGATCGCCAGGCAACCAGACCCTCACTCTACGCCTCTCGCCGCCCGCTGCCCGGGCACGCCGAAGGCCGGGTCATCGGGGTGGTCCGGACCGTTTCTCCGGTTCCGGCGAGTCGAGCTGTGCGGCCTCTCCGGTCCCGCGTCCCAGGTTGATGAGGGCGAAACCGGTACGCAGCTTGTCGCGGAACGTCGGGTCAGCGGTGAGCAGCACGTAGAGCAGGGCCCAGCCGATGCTGAGCAGGCGTGCCCAGTTGAGGATCGTCTCGTTGAAGCTCAGCCAGGGCTGTGCCGTCAGCACGACGGCGAGCGGCAGGCCGGCGAAGACCAGCGTGCGAACCGCATCGACGGCGATCTGCCGCCGCGGCCGGGCGTGCGCCGGTGGGGTGGGCGGATCCACCGCGTGCAGACGGCCCAGCGAACCGTCCGCCAGGGCCGCGATGTCCCTGCGCAGCACGGTCTCGATCCGGCGCCAGGTGCCGGGCGGTGCCGCCACCAGCGGATATTTGAGTTCGCGGATCCCCGCCGCGGCACCGCGGCCGCGGCGCCGCAGCACGTCCATGCTGCTCGGGTCGACGGCGAAGAGCGTGGGCAGGTCGTTCTCCAGGCGTTGCGCGACCCGTTCGAGGGTCTGCAACCACTGGCGCCGCCAGGCCATGTCGTTGCGCAGGGCGGGACGGGTCAGGTCGGTCAGGACGTCGAGCAGATCCACGAGGGCCGCGCCGCGCGGATCGGCTCGCTGGAACCGGCGTAGCCACAGCACCTCACCGACCCGGACCCCGCCCGCGACGACCAGGCGCAACGCGGTCACCGCCGAGAGGGCCAGCACGGTCGCCCCGATCAGCAGCGCCCAGCGGCCGCCGATTCGGGTGATGAGACAGCCGGCCGCACCGACCGCCAGGATGGCGGGAAGCACCCGGGTGAGGATGCGGTCGCCGGGCTCGGCTCGGGTGAAACGGTAGACCCGGGTCAGCAGCCAGAGGACGAGCAGGCCGCCGGCCAGGCCGGCCGACGCCGACCACAGCGGTGGCAGGTCACCGGCGAGGCGGCTGAGGGCGACGCCGGCCAGGACGCATCCGGCATAGCCGGCGGTGAGCCGCGCCACCAGGTTGATCCGTCCCCACCGCAGACGCCGCCGGGCCTCCCCGAACGTGAAGCGATCAGCCACCACGCGCAGTGCGGCGACCCGCTCGGCGCCGACGACCGAGCCGAGAACACGGGCGAGCGTGCCCGCCCGGGTCCTCCACGACGTCAGCATGGCCTCGTCGGAGAAGCGCAACCGGCGGCGAAGCCGGCCGAGCGGGCCCCCGGTGTGCCACCACTGCCTGCGCCGCTCGGCACGCCACTGCGCGCTGAGGCCGTCGGCGGGACCGAACGTCTCGTAGGACAGGGCGTAGAGCCCGAAGTCGTCCAGCAGGTCGCCGTGGCATGCACGAGCCTCCGCCGGGGTGCCGGAGGCGGCGGCATACCGTTCGGCGACCTCCAGCCCCTCGACGTAGCGGTCCAGGTACTTGAGGAAGGTCAGTTCCGCGTCCAGCAGGGCGGGGTCGGCCGGTTCCAGGGCGCGGGCCTCGCGGATCCGCACCAGGGCGAGCTCCTCCTGATCGCTCAGGTAGAGAGCCCAGGCCAGGTGGGTGAGCAGCCGTACGTTGGGCCGTGCCGGATCGTGGCGGGGCGCAAGAACGGTGACCGCCTCCGCGGCCCCCTGCGACGTGGCTTGATCGGTGATCTCGGCCACGTCGGCGGCCTCGACGAGCGCGGCCGCCAGGCCGGCGGGGTCCGGGGCCTCGCCCGGATCCTCGGCCGGACCGAGCCGATCGTCGAGCTCGCCCTCCTCGCGGCGCCGGCCGCGAGCCCGGACGAACCACAGCGGGCCGCCGGTGCGCCACCAGCGCCGACCCCACTCCGACCAGCCGAAATGCCGCTCCCGGCGGGCGTCGACGGCGAGCACGGGCAACCCGGCGCTGAGCAGAGTTCGCGCCCGGATCTCGCGCAGGTCCGGTGTGGTGCCGTCGTCCTCGACCAGCTGCCAGGCCTCCCGGAGGCGGCCCAGATCCAGGAACAGCCCGGCGCGCTGGACCGTCAGCCCGGGCGCGCCGGGTTCGAGCCGGGCGCTGATCCGCAGGGCGAGCCGCGGGTCGTCGAGCCGGATCGCCAGCTCGACGGCTTCCCGGAGCAGGCGTGGAGGGCAGTCCGCGGTGGCGAGCGGGCCGGCCAGCAGCCGCGCCGCGGCCGGCCGGCGGTCGGCGGTCATCAGGTCGCCCAGCGCTCGGACGAGGTGGTCGGTTTGCCGGTCGTCGTCCGTTCCCGCCGGGCCGTCGGCCTCCGTGGCCATCGTCAGGAGCCGATCGGGGTCCATGCCGTCCAGCATGTCGGCGATCGACGCACGGCGTTATCGGCGATCCGACCGAAGCGGCCGGGGCCGCGGCGTCAGGAGGCCTGGCGGGCGGGCATGTCGGCGAGCCAGACCTCGGCCAGGTCGCTCAACGGCACGTCGAGGGCCTCGCTCAGGCAGACCACCGTGCCGAAGGCCGGCGCCGGCAGGCGGCCGGCCTCGATCTTGCGCAGGGTCTCCGGGGAGATGCCGGCCGCCACGGCCACGTCGACGAGACTGCGGTCGGCCCGGGCGGCCCGCAGGGCGGCTCCGAGGCGGCGGCCCGCGGCGATCTGTTCGGCGGTGAGCGGTTGGCGAACCATGTCAGCAGGATAGTCCCGATGGCCACCGGATCAGTCGTGGTATAAAAATACCGCATCCGGAAAGGGAGGTAGCCGTGATCGAGCTCAAGTCGCCCGCGGAGATCGAGCGCATGGCCGTCACCGGCCAGTTCGTCGGCGAACTGCTCGCTGAGCTGAGCGAGACCGCCGCCGTCGGCGTCAATCTGATGGACCTCGAGCACCACGCCCGCCGCCGGATCAAGGAGCGCGGCGCCGAGTCCTGCTACTGGGACTACGCGCCCTCCTTCGGCCGTGGCCCGTTCCGCAACGTGCTCTGCCTGTCGGTCAACGACGCGGTGCTGCACGGCCTGCCGCACGACTACGTGCTGCGCGACGGTGACCTGCTCAGCCTCGACATGGCGGTCGGCATCGACGGCTGGGTCGCCGACTCGGCGGTCTCGGTGATCGTCGGCAACCCCGACCCGGCCGACCAGAAGCTGATCGAGGCGACCGAGGTCGCGCTGGAGGCCGGGATCGCCGCGGCCCGGCCGGGCGGCCGACTCGGCGACATCTCCGCCGCGATCGGTGCGGTCGGCCGCCGTTACGGTTACGGCGTCAACGTCGAATTCGGCGGGCACGGCCTGGGCCGCACCATGCACGAGGCGCCGCACGTGCCCAACGACGGCCGTGCCCGCCGGGGGATGAAGCTGGAGCCGGGCCTGACCATCGCGATCGAACCCTGGTTCTGCCGCAGCACCGATAAAATCAGGTTCGACGCGGACGGGTGGACCATCCGCTCGGCGGACGGCTCGCGCACCGCACATTCCGAGCACACCGTCGCGATCACCGCGGGCGGCCCGCGCATCCTGACCGGTCGCCCCGGGCGCAACGCGGGCCACGGCGACCGTACGGCGGATTCGGCCGCCACCTCCTGACGAGATCTCGGGTGTGACAACCCCCGCCGAGCCGGACAGGTAGGGGGCATGGACCAAGGAACACCCCGATGAGGGAACCGGCCGCGGACGCCGAGGACCGGTTCCGCCGGCTGCACCGCGACACCTTCGCCGACCTGCTGCGGTTCGTCGAACGACGGATTCCGGCCGATGACGCCGAGGACGTCGTCTCGACGGTCTACCTGACCGCCTGGCGGCGCTTCGGTGAGCTCCCCGAGGACGCCCGGCCCTGGCTGTTCGCCGTGGCCCGCCGGACCATGGCCAACCGCACCCGTGGCTGGCTGCGGCGCCGGGCCCTCGACGTCCGCCTGGTCGCCGCCGGCACCCACGAGGTTCCGGACGACTCCACCGGTACGGCGGCCCGCGTCGACCTGGAGCGTGCCTGGCGCACCCTGAGCGCCGCCGACCGTGAGGTGCTCGCCCTGATCGCCTTCGACGGCCTCACCTCCGAGCAGGCGGCCACCGTGCTGAACTGCCGCCGCTCGACGTTCGCGATGCGGCTCAGCCGTGCCCGCCAACGACTGCAGGCCGCCCTCGACCCGGCCGGATCCGGCACCCCGCTCGTCAAGGAATGGACGAAAGCATGAAGGACCTCGACAGCCTCGCCGTCCTCGACCCGGCTCGGGGCCGGGAGCCCAGCGCCGCGGAATGGCGCCGCTCACAGGCGTACGTGGAAAAGATGATGCAGCGGCCGGGTCGCGCTGTGGCCCGGCGGTGGCTGCCGGTCGGCGTGGCCGCGGCCGGGATCGGCGCGGTGCTGGCGGTGGCCGTGCCGGCGCTGGTGCCCGGGGCCGCGGAGAAGGCGGTCGCGTCCTGGACCGCCATGCCGGCGTCGCGCACCGGTGAGCAGGTGCTTGCCGAGGCGCGTGCGTGCGGCGCCAACGACGTCGGTGGCACCTCGGCGACCGTGAGCCCGTCGGACGTGCTGCTCGCCGAGCAGCGTGGCGAGGCCACTCTGCTGATCATGCGGAAGGAGAACGGCACCGTCGTCGAGTGCCTGAGCGCCGGCGACGACCAGTTCGCCTCGATGGGCCTGGCGGACGCGGCCGGGCTGCCGACGCCGCCGCGCGGCACGGTCACGCTGGAGACGATGAGCGCGCTCGGCGACGGTGACGGCCAGTGGTCGAACATCGTCGGCCTGGCCGGGCCGGAGGTCACCGCGGTCGAGGTGCGCCTGGACAGCGGCAAGGTCTTCCAGGCCAGCGTGAAGGCGGGCTGGTGGGGGGCGTGGTGGCCGGGCCCGGCGGGCGGTGAGGTGGACGCGCTGACCGTCATCGTGCACACCGCGGACGGGACCACCGAGCTGCGCCCGTCTGACCTGCCTTGAATGTCGCTGAGTTCGCAAACTTCATAGATTGTGCGTCACCAGGATGGGAATGCCCTCGTTGCCCCGCTGACCGTAACGCCTGACTCAAGGATTCGGACAGATCGATGGTGGTGCTGAACGAGGCCGTGCTCCGGGATCCGGTCCGGTTGGCCGCGGTCGCCCGTGCGCGCCGCGGCCTGCCGGCGGCACCGCTGCCGGTGGACGCGATAGCCCGGCTCGCGGCGCGGTTGCTGAGCGCTCCGATGGCGGCGGTGACCCTGGTCGACGACGTCGAGGAGCACTTCGCCGGGGCGCACGAGCTGCCGGACGCGCTGGCGGCGACCGGCGACGCCCCGCTGTCGTACTCGGTGTGCAAGTACATCGTCAGCCAGAACCAGCCGCTGGCCTCCGGCGACCTGCGCGAGCACCCGCTCGCGGAACAGTTCGGGGTGCGGGCGTACGCCGGGGTGCCGCTGCGCGACGAAGCCGGCCTGCCGCTGGGTTCGCTCACCGTGTTCGACACCGTGCCGCGTACGTGGTCCGACGACCACCTCGCCACCCTGACCGAGATCGCCGAGCTGCTGTGCACCGCGCGGGAGATCCCCGGCTCCGAGTACGTCGCCAGCCTGGACAGCGCCGCCCTGCTGGACAGCGTGCAGGAGGCGTTCCTGGCGGTGGACCCGGACGGGATCGTCGTCGGCTACAACCACGCCGCCTACCGGATGCTCGGCTACACCGCGGGGGAGGTGTGCGGGCGGCACCTGGACCACAGCCTGCTGCCCGGTTACGGCGAGCAGCCGATCAGCGTGGCGCTGGAGCGGTTGTTCGCGGCCGCTCCGCACCGGCCGGTGTTGCGCGAGGTGACCGTCCGCCACCGGGACGGCCGGCGGCTGGCCACCCAGGCGGCGCTGTCCGTGGTGCACGGCGCGTCCGGGGCGCTGGCCTGCGTCTTCCTCACCGACCTGTCGGACCGCGACGCCGCCCGGGCGCTCGCCGACCGGCACGGCAGCTTCCTCACCGCCCTGCTGGACAGCCTCTCGGTCGGCGTGATCGCCTGCGACGACACCGGCCGGGTCGTGGTGATGAACCGGGCCCTGCGCGAGGTTCGCGGCTGGTCCGCCGACGAGCCGCTGCCGGCGGACTACGGCGCCACGTTCGACGGCTTCCTGCGGCACGCCGACATGCGGCCGATGACGTGGACCGAGACACCCCTGATGCGGGCCGTCCACGGCGAGCACGTCACCGCCGTGGACGTGGTCAGCGTGGTGCCGGGGCACCGGACCCGGACCTTCGCCTCCACCGCCCAGCCGATCATCGGCGCCGGCGGAGCCCGGCTGGGCGCGGTGTCGGTCGCCCACGAGGTCACCGCGTTGCGCCGCGCCGAACGGTTCCGCGAGTGCCACCGGCAGGTCGAGCATGCCTTGCGTACGGCGGAGTCGACCGCGGACGCCGCCCCGGAGGTCCTGCGCGTGGTGGCCGAGACGCTGGGCTGGCCGTGCGCCGAACTGTTCCTCATCGACGACACGACCGGCGACCTGCGCTCGGTCGGGCACCACGACGCCACCGGCGCGGGTGAGGACGGCTTCTTCAACCACACCCCGCTGTGCGGGCAGGGCATCACCGGCCGGGTGTGGCTGAGCGGCCAGCCGATCTGGGTGCCGGACATCGCCGGCTACACCGAGCTGCGCACGCCGTACGAGCAGAAGCGGGTGGAGGTGTGCCTGCGCCGGGGGATCCGTACCGTGCTGGCCGTGCCGGTCCGCGACGGCGGCACCCTGCTCGGCGTGCTGACCTGCTACGCGAGCACACCCGAGTGTCACGAGGATCTGCTCACCGTGCTGCTCGACGGGATCGCCGGGCAGATCGGGGTCTACGTGGCGCTGCGCCGCGCCGAGCAGCTCGCCCGGCAGCTCACCCGCTCGCAGGAGGACTTCATCGACCTGGTCGGGCACGAGATGCGGACCCCGCTGACGTCGATCGCCGCGAACGCCGCCCTGCTCGCCGAGGACGCCGGCCTGCTCGACGTCGACCACCAGCAGATGATCGAAGTGATCAGCCGCAACGCCCGGACGCTGGAACAGATCGCCGCCACCCTGCTCGACCTGACCGGTCTCGACACCGGCCGGCTTCCGGTGACCGCGGCCGACGTCGACCTGGCCGGGATCGTCGGTGACGCGGTGGCGGCGCTGCGCTGCCGTACCGAGCTGACGATCATCGCCGACCTGCCGGCCGGGCTGACGATCAGCGGCGACCGCGGCCGGCTCCGGCAGGTCGTCGACGAGCTGCTCGCCAACGCGGCCGCCTACAGCCCGGCCGACGGCGAGATCCGGGTCCGGTTGCGGGCCCACGACGGCACCGCCGAGCTGTGCATCGCCGACCTCGGCATCGGCATCCCCGCGGGGGAGCAGGATCGCGTCACCGACCGGTTCTTCCGCGGCAGCAACGTGCGTCACCACGGCATCTTCGGCAGCGGGCTGGGCCTCACCCTGGCGCACGCGATCGTGCGGCGGCATCACGGCACCCTCACCCTGAACCAGAACCGGCCGGCCGGGACCGTGGTCTGCGTCCGCCTGCCGCGGCACGGCTGAGCCGCCGTACCGCGCCGCAGCGCCTGCGCTGGAGTGTCGTGGACCACAAAATTTGATCTCGCAAGCATCCCCGCTGCTAGCTTAGGCCAGCCTTACCTACCTAGAAGTGGAGTGCACAGCCATGCGCGCAACCCGGTTCCTCGCGGGGATCGTCGCCGCGACGACTGCCCTGGCGCTCGCCGCCTGTGGCGGCTCGTCCGACAATGAAGAGGCCCCCGCCACGACCGGCAGCGCCGCGGCGGCGTTCCCGGTCACCGTCCAGCACGCCTTCGGCTCGACCACCATCGAGAAGAAGCCCGAGCGGGTCGCCACCGTCAACTGGGCCAACCACGAGGTGCCGCTCGCCCTGGGCATCGTCCCGGTCGGCTACGCCAAGGCCAACTTCGGCGACGAGGACGGCGACGGCCTGCTGCCCTGGGACGCGGCGAAGCTCAAGGAGCTGGGCGCGAAGACCCCGGTGCTGTTCGACGAGACCGACGGCATCGACTTCGAGGCGGTGGCGAACACCAAGCCGGACGTCATCCTGGCCGCCTACTCCGGTCTGACCCAGCAGGACTACGACACCCTCACCAAGATCGCGCCGGTCGTCGCGTACCCGAAGGCGGCCTGGGCCACCTCGTGGCGCGACAGCATCAAGCTGGAGAGCAAGGCTCTCGGCCTGGCCACCGAGGGCGACGCGCTGATCGCGAAGATCGAGAAGCAGATGAAGGACGAGGCGGCCCGCTACCCGAAGCTGGCCGGCAAGTCGGTGATGTTCCTGACGCACCTCGACCCGACCGACCTCAGCAAGATCAGCTTCTACACCACGCACGACACCCGGGCGCAGTTCTTCACCGACCTCGGCATGAAGCACCCGGCGAGCATCGAGAAGGCCTCGGCCACGACCACCGAGTTCAGCCTCACCCAGAGCGCCGAGCAGGTGCAGAACCTCAGTGACGTGGACATCATCGTGACCTACGGTGACGCCGAGGGCACCACCCTGGCGACCCTGCAGAAGGACCCGCTGCTCTCCAAGATCCCGGCGGTCGCCCGCGGCTCGTTCGTCTCGCTGCCCGGCAGCACCCCGGTGGCCACCGCCGCCAACCCGACGCCGCTGGCCGTGTCGTTCGTCCTCAAGGACTACGTCGACCTGCTCGGCAAGGCCGCCGACAAGCTCTGATGACGCTCGTCGAAACTCCGCCCGGGCCGGACGTCGCTGCCCTGCGACGCCCGGCCCGGGTGCGCCTGGGCTGGCTGCTGGTCGTCCTGGCCGTCCTGGTCCTGGTCATGCTGGCATCGGTCGCCTTCGGCTCCCGGTTCGTCGGCTGGGCCGACATCACCGCTGCCTTCGGCGGCAGCGACGAGACGCTCAATCAGGCAGCGGTCGTCAAGCGCATTCCCCGTACGGTCCTCGCCGCGCTCGTCGGCGCTGCGCTGGCACTGTCCGGAGCGGTCATGCAAGGGGTCACCCGTAACCCTCTCGCCGACCCGGGCATCCTCGGCGTGAACATGGGCGCGATGCTGGCGATCGCGGTCGGCATGGTGACCGTCGGGCTGTACACCGCGACCGCGTACATCTGGGTCGCCATCACCGGCGCGGCCATCTCCACGCTCTTCGTCTACGCGGTCGGCTCGCTCGGCCGCGGCGGCGCCACCCCGCTCAAGATCGCACTGGCCGGTGCGGCCACCTCCGCCGCGCTGGCCTCGCTGGTGGTAGCGGTCGTGCTGCCGCGCGGCGACATCGCGGAGAACTTCCAGTCCTGGCAGGTCGGCGGCGTCGGCGGCGCGACCTGGGAGAGCATCGGCAACGTCCTGCCGTTCCTGGTCGCCGGGCTGGTCATCTGCCTGCTCTGCGCCCGGCCGCTGAACTCCCTCGCGCTCGGCGACGAACTCGCCGCCGGCCTCGGCGAGCGGGTCGTCCTGATCCGGGCGGTGGCCGCCCTCGGCTCGGTGGTGCTGTGCGGCGCGGCCACCGCGGTCGCCGGGCCGATCGCCTTCGTCGGCCTGATCGTCCCGCACCTGTGCCGGCTGCTCGTCGGCCTGGACCACCGCTGGCTGCTGCCGTTCGCCACGCTCGTCGGCGCCGCGCTGCTGACCGGCGCGGATGTCATCGGCCGGGTGGTGAACCGGCCCGACGAGATCGAGGCGGGCATCATCACCGCGCTGATCGGTGCCCCGTTCTTCATCTCCATCGTCCGCCGGCAGAAGGTACGCGAACTGTGAGCACGCCGACCGTTCCGGTGCCCGCGGTGAGCACCTCGACCCTGGAGGCCGTCACCCGGGGCCGGGTCCGGCGCGGCCTGCGACGGCGCACCGTGCTGGCCGTCCTCGGCGTGGCCGTCGCCGGCATGGTCGCCGTCTCGCTGATGGTCGGGCAGACCTTCTACCCGCCCGGCGACGTGCTGCGGGTGATCCTCGGCGAGACGGTGCCCGGCGCCTCGTTCACGGTGGGGGAGCTGCGCCTGCCCCGTACCGTGCTGGCCCTGGCCACCGGGCTCTGCTTCGGCATGGGCGGCGTCACCTTCCAGACCATGATGCGCAACCCGCTGGCCAGCCCGGACATCATCGGCATCAGCTCGGCGGCGGGTGCGGCGGCGGCCTTCGCCATCATCGTGCTCAACCTCGGCGAGACCGGCGTCTCGGTCTTCGCCATCGCCGCCGCGCTCGGTGTCGCCCTGATCATCTACGTGCTGTCGTTCAAGGACGGGGTGGCCGGCACCCGGCTCGTGCTGATCGGCATCGGCATCGCCGCGATGCTGAACAGCGCCACCTCCTACATCCTGAACCAGGCCGGGCAGTGGGACCTGCAGGCGGCGACGCGCTGGCTCAACGGCAGCCTGAACGGCTCCACCTGGAACGAGACGGTTCCGGTGCTGATCGCGCTGCTGGTCTTCGGCCCGGTCCTGCTCGCCCAGGCCCGGAACCTGACCATGCTGCAACTCGGCGACGACACCGCGGCGGCTCTCGGGACCCGGCTGGAACGTACCCGGCTGGTGTCGATCGTGGCGGCTGTCGGCCTGATCGCGTTTGCGACCTCGGCCACCGGACCGATCGCGTTCGTGGCCTTCCTGGCCGGGCCGATCGCGGCCCGGCTGATCGGCCCCGGCGGATCGCTGCTGCTGCCGTCCGGCCTGGTCGGGGCGCTGCTGGTGCTGGTCGCGGACTTCCTCGGCCAGTTCGCCTTCGACACCCGCTTCCCGGTGGGTGTGATCACCGGAGTCCTCGGCGCCCCTTACCTCATCTATCTGCTCGTCCGCACGAACCGCGCGGGAGGCTCGCTGTGACCACCGACCACTCACTGACGGTCGAGAGACTGACCGTCGGCTACGGCGAGCGCGTCGTCATCGAATCGCTCGACCTGCTCCTGCCGCCCGGCAGGATCACCGCGATCGTCGGCGCCAACGCCTGCGGCAAGTCGACGCTGCTGCGCTCGATGTCCCGGCTGCTCGCACCGCGCGCCGGGCACGTGCTGCTGGACGGCCGCGAGGTGCACCGGATGCCGGCCAAGGAACTCGCCCGCACCCTCGGCCTGCTGCCGCAGTCACCGATCGCCCCGGAAGGCATCACCGTCGCCGACCTGGTCGGCCGCGGTCGCAACCCGCACCAGCGGATCCTGTCGCGATGGAGCAAGGACGACGACCGTGCGGTCGCCGCCGCCCTGGACGCAACCCACACCGCCGACCTGGCCGACCGCTCGGTGGACGAACTCTCCGGCGGTCAGCGGCAGCGGGTGTGGATCGCGATGGCCCTGGCCCAGCAGACCGAGCTGCTGCTGCTCGACGAGCCCACCACGTTCCTCGACGTCAGCCACCAGGTCGAGGTGCTGGACCTGCTCACCGACCTGAACCGCGACCGCGGCACCACGATCGTGATGGTCCTGCACGACCTGAACATGGCCGCCCGCTACGCCGACCACCTGATCGCCCTGGCCGACGGTCACCTGCACGCCGCCGGCGAGCCGGCCGAGGTGCTGACCGAGGAGTGCGTGCGCGCGGTCTTCGGCCTGGACAGCCAGGTGATCACCGACCCGGTGTCCGGCAAGCCGCTGATGCTGCCGATCGGCCGCCACCACGTCCACGCGCGGGGCGCCCTCGCCTAGTACTGCTACGGCGGTTCGTAGCTTCCGAGCGTGCTGAGTCGTTTGCGGTAGTGGGAGTCACGGGATCGTTGAAGGCAGCGGCGGCGGAAGG